>NZ_JAHBDI010000054.1:0-16035 GCF_019956275.1 Pseudomonas sp. GL-RE-26 | reverse complement strand
TTCTTGACGACCATAGAGCGTTGGAACCACCTGATCCCATCCCGAACTCAGCAGTGAAACGATGCATCGCCGATGGTAGTGTGGGGTTTCCCCATGTGAGAGTAGGTCATCGTCAAGATTAAATTCCAAAACCCCTGTCTGCTAACGCAGACAGGGGTTTTGTCGTTTCAGGGGTACTGAAAAGCCCGTTGTGGAGCCTCTCCACAACGGGCTTTTTCACGTCTTACGCAAACAGTCTCAGCACATTGTTCATCGCATCATCGGCAAAACCCTGTACGAAGTCCTTGAAGCCCGGCAGCGCCTCGGCGCCACCCTGCGCCGGCTCGGCGATGATGGTCCAGGTGGCTCGGGACTTGCCCGCATCCAGTGGTTCAACGCTCATCGCAGCCCACAGATTGGCCACACCCAGGGTGTTGTAGATGGTGGTCCAGGTCATGTGCCGTGCCAGGTCATCCCGGGAGTTGAGCTGCTCGACCACGAGGTTGCCATCCTTGAAAAACTTTTTGCGCAGCGATGACACGCCTTCGCCGGTCATCTCGATGTGCGACAGCGCCGGGATGAAGCGATCGAAACCGGCAAAGTTGCCGACTATGGCCCATACCTGCGCAGCATCGGCGGGCACCTCCACCGAGGACGCCACGTGGCAGCCTTGAGGGTTTTTGATCAGGGTATCGGGTTGCAGAGTGCTCATGGTTTTGCTCCGTTGGGTTGAGTCAGATGAAATTGATTTCTTTGAGGTAGTCGCAGCCGCGACGCAGCAGCGCCGGGGACTTTTGCGGGTAGTGCGCGCCCATTAGCCGAACACCGGCCTGGGCGTTGTCGTGACCGATCATCGAGATATCGCCGATGTCCTCTTCGAAGCCGTTGAGGTAAAACCCCAGCACGCCGAACAACGCGTTGTCGCTGTCGACCCGACCCAGTTGCTGCTGCCAGTCGGTGACGCTGACCATCGCGAATTCGCGTCCCGCATCGCGGAAGGACGCCACGTAGTTGTCCCAGCTCAAGGGCTCGGGGTTGTGCAGGTTGAATACCGCTTGTTCGGGTTGATAACGACTGGCGTGGAAGGCGATGAATCGGGCGAGAAAGTCCACCGGCATCAAGTCGAAGTTCAAGGCGAACTCCGGCACCTGTCCCAGCTGGATCGAGCCCTTGAGCATCAGCATCAGGCGATTCTTGTGCGGCTGGCACACGCCCGTGAGGCTGTTGAAACTGATGTTTCCGGGGCGGTAGAGATTGACCCGCACCCCAAGCTCCCGGGCCCGTTCGAGGATTCGCTCGCCGACCCATTTGGACAGGTTGTAGCCGTTCTTGATGTAGATCGGTGGCGTCGGTGCGGCCGGCAACTCAAGCACTCGGCCGTCGGCAGATATCGTGCTGGAGGCCGAGAGCGTCGAGACGAAGTTGAAGATTTTTTTGCTGCGTCCTTCGCACAGGCGCAAGCATTCGAAAATCGGTTCGACGTTGTCCCGGGCCAGCGACTCGTAATCGAGGACGTGATTGACGTTGGCCGCGTTATGCACCAGAGCGCCAAACGCCTGATCCAGTCGCTGGTAAACCTCGGGCGCCAAACCGAGTTCCGGCCGCGTGATGTCTGCCGCGTAAACCCGCACCCGGCTCATATCCAGATGCTCCAGACGGTTCTCCCGCAATGCCTGGGCAAAGCGCTCGTCCGCCGATTGCCCGTTGCCGTCGCGAACCAGGCAGGCGACTTCGCTGGCACCCCAGGCCAGCAACGCTTCGACGATGTGTACACCGACAAAACTGTTGGCACCGGTGACGATCACCTTGTGCACATCGCCCATGCGGCTGACGGGCAGCGGTTGAACATCCAGTTCGCGGAAGGCATCGCGCATGGCCTGTTCGCTCAGCACTTCTTCACTGCCGGAGCCGCGCACCAGTGTTGCCAGTTTCGCGAGGGTGGGCAGTTCGATGAAGCGGTTGATCGAGATGCTGCGCCCGAACTCTTCACGCAGTCGCAGGAGCATGCGCGACAGCAGGATCGAGTGCCCGCCCAGGTTGAAGAAGCTTTCGTCGGTGGAGATGTCGCTCGCCGGCAACTCTAGCAACTCGGCCCAGACCTCCAGCAGCAGGGCCTCATCGGCGCTGGCGGGCGGACGTCGAGGAGGGTGCTCGGTGACGTTGAGCGGTAGATCCAGGAGCGCCTTGCGGTCGACCTTGCCATTACTGGCGTAGGGCATGGCTGTCAGCTCGGTCCATGCAACGGGGTGCATGTAGTCCGGCAGGTGCTGCGTCGCGTGGGCCTTCAGCGCTTGGCGAGCGGTACCGGGAAGGTCCTCCCGAGGCGGGGCAACGAAAGCCAGAATCCGCCGCTGGCTATCGATGACCACGGCAACCTGGCGGTACAACTGGCTGTCGCGCAGGCAGCGCTCAATCTCTTCAGGCTCGACCCGGAAGCCGCGAATCTTCACCTGATTATCACGCCGACCGCACAGCTCGATCCCTTCAGTCGTCCACTTCGCCATGTCCCCGGTGCGATAGACGCGCAGGGTCCGGCCATCAGGCAAGTTCAGGTCCAGATAGCGCTCAGCGGTTTGCTGCGGATTGTTCAGGTAACCAAGGCACACGCCCGGGCCGGCGATGTACAACTCGCCGACAGTCTGTTCGGCCATCGGTTGAAAGTCGTCATCGAGGATCAACACCTGGCTGTTGGCGATTGGAGCGCCCAGAGAACGGTTGTTGTCGCCTGCCTGGAGTTTGCGCGCGGTAATCAGCACCGTGGCTTCGGTGGGCCCGTAGAGGTTGTAGAGCTTGCCCTGGCGGCTCAGTTGTTCGATGACCCACGGCTCGCAGACATCGCCGCCGGTTATCACGTGATCCAGGCACTGCAATTGCTCCAGCGGCAGGATGCTCAACAAGGCCGGGGGCAAAAAGGCGTGGCTCAGTTGCCGATGACGAATCAGCTCCACCAGTTGCAGGGGATCGCGGCGTTGGTCATCGCCGGGTACGATCAGTTCAGCGCCCTGCAACAGGGTGGGGAAGATGTCGATCAGCGATGAGTCGAATCCCAACGAAGAAAACTGCAGCACCCGGCTCTGGCGGGTCACCTGCACATAGTCGGCGTACCAGTGGGTGAAGTGCGCGAGGTTGGCCTGGCTGAGCAGCACGCCCTTCGGATGGCCGGTGGTACCCGAGGTGTAGAGCGCCATGCAGGGCGCATTGAGGTCGGGGCGTTGGCGCATCAACGGTTGAGAGAGGTCTGCTTCATGGGCGTCGATGCGGCTGATGTCCAGTCCTGGCATCTCGTCCGCCAGGGGATGCTCGCCGTCATGCAGCAACAACACCGCGCCGGCATTCGACAGGATGTACTGCTGACGTTGCAACGGATGGCTCGGCTCCAGCGGCAAGTACACCGCGCCGCTGCCCAGGATCGCCAGGATTCCCGCATATAGCGCACTGCATTTGGGCAGGCAGATCCCGATGACGACCGGGCCTTGATGCTGCTCCAGCAGCGGTCGCAGACGTTGCTCGATGGCGCGGCTGTGGGCGTGCAACTGGCGATAGTCGAGGGTGTTGCCGTCGACACTCAAGGCCGGATGGTCGGCGCTCTGGATGCATTGTTGTTCCAGACTTTCGATCATCGGCGTTAGCGCGAGTTGCTGCAGTCGTGGGTCGGCGGTGGCGTTGAGGCGATGCACGAACGCGAGGTTGTCCAGGAACCGCAGGCTCTCGATGCGCTCGAAGCGGACAGGTGCGGCGGGTTCGGCGAATCGAAAATAGTCGGCATCGCGCGAGTAGCGGCTGACCAGCAGCGCCACATGGTCAACCAGTGCTGCCATGGCCTGCATACGCAACGCCTGGCCGTTACCCGACGGTTCATCGGCGATGGGTACACGGCTCAGCAGCGTTGAACCATGCCAGCACAACAGGTCCAGCGATGGCAGGCTGGACGCCTGCGGCAGGCCAAGCCCCAACTGCAAGGTCAGTCGTGGCGCCTGACAGGCGAGCAGAGGTGACGTGCCATCGTCGATCAGTAGATCCGCAGGCCCCGGCATTTCGTCGAGTGCGGATATCCGCGTCAGTGAGTGACCGTGTTGTTCGAGTTCCAATGCCAGGTCGGTCAGGGCCTGGCTTTGTCCGGTAAGCAAGATGTCGAGACGTCTCATGATGGGCTCCTCGTCAAACCAGGTAGTCGCTGAGGGCGGTTTGTACGCACGGCGAATCGAGCAGCGAACTGCTGTGGAAAAACCGCACAATGTTGGCCACCAGCGGGTGATGGCGATTGATCGGGAAAGCCAGTGCCGATATTTCGCTCTTGAGTGCGTGGCGCGCCGCGTCGTTGATCTGCAATGCGTCGATCAGGCGGAAGTCGAAGGATTTCTGGATGTCGTTGGTCAGGTAATGAGCAATGAACACCGGCAGGATCTGCGCGATGCACTGGCGGTCTTCTGCACTTGCGGCATGCCAGTAGATGCGTACCAGCCGCGCCCAAAAACCGGAATGGCGCCCCTCGTCCAGCAAGTGATCGGCCATCAGGCCCTTGATCGATTGCTTGACCGTGTCGTCCTTGGCGAACGCGGCGACATCACCGGTCACCGTGTTTTCGGCGATGGCCACGCAGATCAGTTCTACTGCGCTACGCAGGTGCTCCGGTGCGAGCGCCACGGCTGCCGGTATCGCCCGGCTCAGCTCGATCTCATCCGGTAACTCAATGGGGGTGATGCCGGTCATGGCGATGGTCTGTTGCATGAAATCCATCGCCACCAGCGCGTGGTAGTCCTCGTCCACCACCACAGTCATGGCGTCGTAGCGGCAGGCGAACGGGAACTCGACCGCGAAGCGGTTCTTGGCGATGCTGCGGGCGGTTTTGTCGACGATCTCGGTTTCGAAGATCACCACATCGTTGATGAACTTGTAGAGGGTCTGCACCAGGGCGAAGTCGCGCTGTTCCGGGCATTGGCGTAGAAAGGTTTCGCTCAGCACCAACGCTTGGCGGCTCAAGGGGTAGATCAGTTTGTCGTCGTTCTCCAGCACGCGGCGCGGGCGGGTGCGGATGGTCGCGCGGCTCTCCCAGGCGTCGGCGAAGGATTGGTAGTCGGTGGCGTTCATGCGCTCACCTCCACGACGGATTCGTTCATGCTCAGGCGCAATCCGTCCCACAGGGCGATACGACTTTCCACGGCAGCGATGGCGCTGGCGTACACGTCTTCCTGCCGTTGCTGGTCGCTATCGACCAGTCGCGACAGGAGCTTTTCCGCTGCCGGGCCGTGGTCCTCGGAATCGACCTCAATGTGTCGTTCGAGGTAGTACCGGAAAGTCGGCGCCTGCTCGATGCCGATGCCCCAATCGTCGAGGATGCGCTGGAACATCCGCGGGATAACGCTCTCGCGGCCGTGCAGAAACGCCGCCGCCACACTGTGACCCGGCGCATGCAGTGCGGTGTGTAGCGTATGGCGGACGAAATTGGCGGCCGCCGGATCCACCTTGACGCTCTGCAAGGCCACGTCGTAGCTCACGCCTTCTTGCTGCAGGGCCACGAAGCGTTCGATGGCAACGGTGCAGGCACCGACCTCGCGCATTGCATCCAGGTACAACTCGAAGTGGCTGTAATGACCCTGGGCCGGACGATCATCCGACTCCTCACCCAGTACGATCTCGTTGATCAATCTCGCGGCCTGGTGATCCTGCGGTGGCAACCAGGGCAGTCGCACGCAGGTCAGCTCCTGTTGCAGGCGTTTGGTCAGCGACATGAAGTCCCATACGGCAACACGTGGGTTTCCATGAAGCGTCGCAGGACCGGCAGCGAATGTATTTCAGAGAAGATCGGGTGTTCGCCAAGTTCGGATTTTTTTTGAAGCAGACGTTCTTTAGTTGGTTTCATGGATGAGCCTGTAAATGATCCGGGGTGAGAAGTAATCAAGCACTGAAGTTCGCTGGAAGTTTTCTTCTGGCGAACGGGTACCTCAACTTAATTGATCTTTTTCAGTGCCATGGATGCCGAGTAACTGAGGCGTTACTGCCGCTTGTGGCTGGCGGCGAAGAAAAACTAATACACATATAAAGTCTTGATCAAGTTGTTTTGTTGTTATTTCAATATTCAACTTTTTCGAAGATGATAAGTTCCAATAAAACTTTTTATATTGGTTTTATTCTGGCGTAGTTACTCCTTCCGGCTTATATAAGTCAGAATTGAATAAAGAGTGAATGCCTCACTCGAAGTAACTTCTTTACGGGCTTCGTTGGGGGTGTCTGAGGGGGTGGAAGCGGGTCGCGAGTGATGCCGATCCTTCCGTTCCCGTGATGAGGCTCCTTCCTTCGCTTCTCGGGGCAGGGACTGCTCCATTCGCACGGAGCGTCACCCGTTTTTTGTCCTGGTTATCCAGAGTGGGCGTAAATCGAGGTGGCCGCCATTACTGAGGCATCACGCAAACGTTGCAATGGTCGGGTTTCAAGGCGGCGGGGCGTTGGGGCGCGGTATGGCGCCGCAAGGGCGGTGTGGTATGGAGGCGGGGGATTTGTAATCAAATTATTCGCGGGGCATTTGGGGGGAATGCGCGGCAAGCGGGGCGAACCCTTCGGCAGGTTCCCCGCGCTTGCCGCCGCGGGCTACTTCGACCTGTTCCTGGCCTGGACTTCAGGGCTGTTGAGGTAGCGCGTAATGACCTCGACCCCTCGGTTCAAGTGATGTTCGAGCAGCTGCACGGAGCGTTCGACATCCCGGTCTTCGGCTGCCTGCAACAGTGCCTTGTGGTCATCCTGGGACAGTTTGCCAAGGCCCATGGCTTCCAGGTTGAAGCGCAGGAACCGCTCTTCTTCATTCAGGCCGTCTTCGACCAGTTTCAACAGCCGACGATTCGGCGCCTGGCTGTAAAGCGCCATGTGGAACAGGCGATTAAGCCGACCGATTTCGGTGTAGTCACTTTCCGTTTCCAGTTCGTCGATGTAGCGGGCAGCCACTTCGAGATCTTCGTCCCGAAGCAGTGGCACCGAAAGACGCAGGGCTTCGGATTCCAGCAGGATGCGTAGCGCGTAGGTTTCCATGGCATCGCCCTGGACCAGCGGCGCGACCACGGCGCCCTTATGGGCAATCACGTTGAGCAACGATTGTGCTTCGAGTTGGCGCAAGGCTTCGCGTACGGGCATGCGGCTGACACCGAACAGGTCGGCGAGGTCTTGCTGGCGCAGGGCCGCACCGCAAGGAATGCGCCCGTCGAGTATGGCCGCGCGCAGGGTTTCTTCGATCACCGAGCGTGCCATGTGTGCGGGAATCGGCCCGTTGACCTTGATACTGCTGAGAGGGTTGGGCTTTTGTGTCACTAAACGCACCCTGATTGATGGAATATTTTTGGATCCAAGTGACACTAGTAACTGACTGACTGCTTGTCAAACAAGCTCTCGAGTGCCTTTCTTGCAGTTTAGCGCGCCGCCAGTGATCTCACCGTGCCATTGTCTTTTTCCGGTCTAACCTTCACCATTCGAACGACTCCCTCCTGCCTATCCAGGATGCCTCGCATTGGCGGCAAGTTTAACGATCCCCCGGGCTTTACGCTGGTTGTGCAGTGCATTGCTGCTGGCTGGCGTGATGCTGGGCAGCTTGAGCGCCGATTGGGATTTTTCCCTGATCAGCCGGCGGGCGCAGGTATTGTACGGACCTTTGGGAGAAGGTCAGCAACGCATTAATGATTGGCAATACTTATTGACTAGCCAGAAGCAGATCGGCGAGCTGGAACAACTCAATGTGGTCAATCGCTTCTTCAACAAACAGCTGCGATACGTCGAAGACATCGATCTGTGGCATGAAGTCGACTACTGGGAAACCCCGATCGAGGCCCTCTGGAAAGGCGCCGGCGACTGTGAAGACTACGCTATCGCCAAGTACTTCAGTCTGCGCCACCTCGGTGTAGCCAGTGAAAAGCTGCGTATTACCTATGTCAAGGCACTGACCCAAAACCGCGCGCACATGGTGCTGACTTACTACGCGAACCCTGAAGCCGAGCCCCTGGTGCTCGACAGCCTGATTGATGCAATCAAGCCGGCCAGCCAACGAAAGGATTTGCTGCCGGTCTACTCTTTCAATGCGGAAGGGATGTGGTTACCGGGCGCCAAGGGCAATAAAAAGGTCGGCGATACCAAACGCCTTTCGCGTTGGCAGGATGTGTTGAAAAAAATGCAGGCCGAAGGATTCTCGGTCGAGACGACTAACTAGGAGCACATGCTCAGATGTCTTTGTTCAAACAGCTGTTGATTGCTATCTGTCTGTTCCTGGTGGTCGCCTTCACCGGCAGTTTCATGGTCAGTCTGGAGAGCTCGCGTACTCAGTACGTCAACCAGTTGCGCTCCCATGCCCAGGACGCCGCGACGGCGCTGGCGCTTTCCCTGACACCGAACATCGACGACCCGGCGATGGTCGAGTTGCTGGTCAGCTCGATTTTCGACAGCGGTTACTACGCGAGCATCCGCGTGGTCGATCTGAAGACCGACCAGACCCTGGTCGAGCGCACGGGCATTCCTGCGGTCAACAGCGTTCCGGACTGGTTCGTCAAACTGATCGGCCTGGAGCCCGCCGGTGGTGATGCGATCGTCAGTCGTGGCTGGGAGCAGGCTGCCAGGGTCGAGGTGGTCAGCCACCCGATGTTCGCGCTGGCCAAGTTGTGGCAAAGCGCTTTAGGCAGCCTGGGTTGGTTGCTGCTGTGTGGCGCGGTCAGTGCGGTACTCGGCGCGTTGTTGCTGCGTCAGCAATTGAGGCCGCTGGATTACATGGTCAAGCAATCCCACGCCATCGCCCGTCGGGAATTCCTCAGCCTGCCGGAACTGCCTCGTACCCCCGAACTTCGCCGGGTAGTGCAGGCCATGAACCAGATGGTCGAGAAGCTCAAGGCGCTGTTCCAGGAGCAGGCCGAACGCAGTGAAAAGCTACGGGTCGAGTCCTATCAGGACTCGTTGACCGGGTTAGCCAACCGGCGTTATTTCGAGATGCAACTGAATGCGCGGGTAAGCAATCCGGAGCAGGCCAGTTCCGGTTACCTGCTGCTGTTGCGGGTCAAGGATCTGGCCGGCCTCAACCAGCGTCTCGGTGGTCAGCGCACCGATGAAGTGCTCAAGGCCGTCGGCGAGCAACTGTCTCGCGAGTGCGCCAAATACCCGGAAACACAGAACCTGGTCACCCGTATCCGTGGCGGCGAATTTGCCGTACTGGCACCGGGGCTGGTGCGTGCAGAAGCGCTGCAATTGGCACAGAACCTCGACAGCGCCTTGGCCAGTCTTCACGCTACCGGCGCCACCGATGTGGCTGCCGTGGCGTCTATCGGCCTGGCGCCTTTCACTCACGGCGACTCCCCCCAAGCCGTGCTCAGCCTCGGCGACCAGGCGCTGGCGCAGGCCGAAGGCCAGGGCGAGCAGAACTGGGCCTGTATCGAGCACAGTCTCGCGGCCAGTGTCGGCGACGATCACCACGCCTGGCACCTGATGCTCGACCAGGCGCTGACACAGCGACGTTTCGAGCTGTATTTCCAACCGGTAGTGGCCGCCCAGGACACGCAACTGGTGCTGCACTACAAAGTGTTGTCGCGACTGCTCGACGAACACGGCCAGACCATCCCCGCAGGGCGTTTTCTGCCTTGGCTGGAGCGCTTCGGCTGGACCGCACGCCTGGATCGGCTGATGCTCGAACGGGTGCTGGAGCAAATGAGCGGGCATGAGGAGTCGCTGGCGCTGAACCTATCGTCGGCTACCCTGGCCGACCCGCAGGCGCAAAACAAAATCTTCGAGATACTGCGCGCGCACTCCAACCTCGGCCCGCGTCTGACCCTGGAAATTGGCGAAGAGCAACTGCCTGACCAGTCGGTGCTGGAGCAACTGACCCGGCGCCTGCGCGAACTCGGGTTCTCCCTGAGTCTGCAACGTTTTGGTGGCCGCTTCAGCATGATCGGCAACCTGGCACGGCTGGGTCTGGCGTACCTGAAAATCGATGGCAGCTACATTCGGTCGATCGATCTGGAGAGTGACAAACGCCTGTTCATCGAAGCGATCCAGCGAGCGGCACACAGCATTGATCTGCCGCTGATTGCCGAGCGGGTCGAAACTGAAGGCGAGTTGTCGGTGATTCGCGAGATGGGGCTATACGGTGTGCAGGGCCAGTTGTTCGGCGAGCCAAAGCCCTGGAAGTAACTCTTTAGAGCTGGGTTGTCAGTGATGCCGTCATCGCGGGCTTGCCCGCGATGAGGTTGGAACAGCCACTGAAGATCAATGATCAGATCAACCCGGTCTCTTCATCATCGATCAATTGGCTCAAGCCACCCAAGGCTTCACGGGCCTGGTTTCGGTCCATGAGCTTGGCCTGGGCCGCCGTCGGCAGGTCGGTGACGCGGATCACGCCTTTCTGGGTCAGCACCTGAATCAAGTCATCGAGTACCCGGATCATTTCCAGGTCACTTTGCTTGAGCTGTTTGAGGCTGTTCTCCACAGCCGCGTTGGCAAACCAGGCCTGGATCTCATGATTGTCGGCCGCCAGCGTTTCCGTGGCCTCGGTGTAGGCGGCGGGTTCCACGCGTACCAACAGGCCCTGCGCATCGCGTTGCACGTAAAACATTGAGCATCCCTCGGAATTGAACCAGCGTCGTGCTGTCAGCAGCATAGGTCAACTGCACGCCAGTATGTGGCGCAGCGACGAAATCGTCACCGGGCAGTGGACGCAAACGTGACGGCCGCCCCATAAGGAGCGGCCGTTTTCGTGCATCAGCTGTTGTTGTGATCGACCTTGATGGTCGGGTCGCTACCGGCAATCAGGTTGTGCAAGTTGGCGCTAGACCAGTTGTTGCCTTCCAGCTTGATCGTCACGTCCGGCGTGGCGGCTGCGGCGTTGCCCGAGTTGAACTGGCCGGCCGAGCTGACCTGCAGCGACGACACGCCATCGACCGTGCTGATCTTCAGGAAATTGTCGATGGTGCTGCCGGTTTCGCCCTGCAACAGATCACGCAGGTCGATCCGGTCGCCTTCGCTGGCCTTGAAGTCCTTGATCACGTCGTTGCCGGTGTCGCCCGCTTTCCAGACGAAGGTATCACCGCCGGAACCACCGATCAGGATGTCGTTGCCGGTGCCGCCGAGCAGGATGTCATTGCCCTTGCCACCGTCGAGGTTGTCGTTACCACCCGAGCCGAACAGAATGTCATTGCCCGCACCGCCCAGCAGGGTGTCGTTGCCGTCATGGGCACCGGACACATCGAACGCAGTGTAATGCTCGGTGATGTACTGGTGCACGTTGCTGGTGGTGACTTTGCTCACGTCCACGCCGGATTGCTGCGCCACGAAGGCTTGCATGGCCTGGTAACCCTCGCCGGCAATGCCGTTGAAGCTCACCAGGTCACCGAACAGGATGTCGTTGCCTTCGCCACCGCTGACGTTGTCGTGACCCGGCATCGTCGCTTCGGTGTGGCCGATGATCGTATTGGCCAGATCCTTCGGATCGATGTTGGTTTGTGGTGTTTGATTCGAGTCGTACGGCTTCAGGTCGTTGAGGCTCACTCCGTTGTTGAGGCCAATGGCCTCGACATTCGACAGATTGCTCAGCAGTGCAAAGCTGCCGGTGGAGTTGCTGGTGGTGTCCCAGTCGGTGCTGTTGCCGTCGCCGTCACGACCCGAGAACTCGTAGGTGCCGTCACCCTGGGCATGCAGATACCCGAAGTCCTTGGATGACCAGCTGCCTCCGTTGCCATTGCCGTTGCCGTTGCCGCTCTTGGTCCAGACCGTCACTTGGCCCGAGGCGCTAATGTCGATCTGGTGCGTGCTGTCGGGGAACAGGCTGATCGCTTTACCCAGCTGATAGTTGCTGGTTGTGACCAGGCTATCGAGTGTGGTGCTGCCATACAGGGTCGGGTTGGTCGACTCGCCGCTCTGGTAGTAAGTCGGCTTGCCGTCAGTAATGAAATACGTGAGATTCTTCGCCCCGGTATTGTCCACGGCGCTCGCACTCTGGAACCAGTTGGCCGTGGTTTTGAACACGTCCTCGTAGTTGGTGCCGCCGCCGGACGACATCGAGTCCAGAGTCGCCTTCAACTGAGTCAGCGCATTCGAGTCATTGAGGTTCACCGACACCGACTTGTTCACCTGGGTGTCGAAGTCCACCAGGAAGATGTTCACCGTACCCGAGTTGCTGCCCAGGCTTTGCTTGAGGGTGTTGAACACCGACGTCAGCGAGTCCTTGGCCGAGCTGATCGACGACGAACTCATACTGCCGGAGCTGTCGACCATGAACGCGATGTTGTAGTTGGTGCCCGGCACCACGGTCAGGCCGCCGATGTCGGCGACGATGATGTCATTGCCGTCGGTGCCGGTGACGGTGTCATCGGCCGCGGTGGCGGTGACGGCGTTGTAGGTCGCCGGGAACACGGTCACAGGGATCTGCGAAATGCTGCTGGCCGAACCACCCAGGACCTCGGTGGAGGTCGAGGTCACGGTCAGGTTGAATTGGCCGTTGTAGTACGGTGGCGGAGTAACGGTCAGAGAGCCGAGACTCCAGCCTGTCACATTGGCCTCGCCATTGGTCGCTGTGACCGTGAAGGTATGTCCCGCGCTGTCGGTGAGTACCGAGCCGACCGGCATGCCGCTGATCTTCAGGCTCAGGCTTTCCGAGCCGTCGGTGTCGGTCAGCGCGGTGGTGATGGCGGACAATTTCACACTGGTGCCTTCGGCGCCGGTATTGAGTTTGTAACCGTCGTAGTAGCCTTCGCCATTGGTGCCGTGCAAGTCGGACACGGTCACGCCGGCATTCACCAGATCCGACACACCGGTGTAAATCGGTACGCCGGCACTGCTCAGATCGATCGGCGTGCTGCCATTGACCGACAGGTTGACGTCATAGCTGCCCGGGCCGCTCTGGTTGTGGTGGTAGATGTCCAGGGTGTAGTAGCCGCTGGTGGTCGGGGTGTACGAACCATTGAGGTTGCCGCCCGCGCCCCAGGTAATCGCAGCGACGTTCTTGCCGCCGATGGTCACCAACAGGCTGTCATCACCGACACCGCTGAAGGTGTAGGTCTTGCCGGCTTCGAGGTAGATCAGGCCGGAGGTTTTCGAGGCCGTGCCGGCGGTCACGCTACCGTCGGACTGCACATTGGTCACGGTGCCTTTGGAGTTCGGTGTGCCAGCGGCGTCGATCACGTTTTTCAGCGTGGTCGAGTCCGCGCCGTTACCGCTGGTGCCCAGGCCCGACAGACCGGTCCAGACTTCCTTGATCAACCCGGTGGACCTTACGCTGTTGTCGGCAACGCTCAGGGTCGGGGCATCCGCCACCGGAGTGATGTCGATCTTGATCGTGCCGGTGTTGCCCAGCGTCTGGCCGTCGGTTGGCTGGAACTGGAGTTGCGCGTAGTCCGCCTGCTTGTTACCCAGATTGGTACCGCCGTATCCGTCCACGCCCGACTCGTTGGCATCCGGCATGAAGCGCAGTTTGCCCGCGTCGATATCAGTCTTGCTGAACGTCTGGTCGGCGGCGACATCTTTCCAGGTCGAACCGTCCAGGTACTGCAGTTTGCCCTCGCCCGGCAGCTGGGTGATTTTCACGCCCAGGTTGGTGGCCGGACTGTCGACGTCGCTGACGCCGAAGGTCGACCAGCCGAGGATCAGCGGCGTGTCTTCGGTGCCGGTGACGTTGACCGGTGCTGCGACCGGTGCGTCATTGACGGCCACCACGTTGACCGTGGTGGTCGCGGTGTTGGAGTAGTTGCTGCCATCGGTCACCGTCACGGTGATGGTGCGCGGCACGGTGCTCGGATCTTCACTGTTGTTGGTGAAGGTGATGTTCTTGATCTGCTGCATGTAGTCGGCCAGCGTCGCGTTACCCGACAGGGTCAGGGTGACGGTGCCATTGGTGCTGTTGGCATTGATGGTGATGCCGTTGACGCTGTTGCCCAGGTTCAGCGCATCGCCGTCCTGACGGTTGGTCAGCACGATGGTCGCGCCGGTCAGCTTGGTGCTGTCCGGATCGGTGATGCTCAGGTCAGTGTCGGCGATCGACACGCCCGCACCCGGGGTGTTCTCTGTGAAGGTCACCTTGTAATCGGCCCCGGTGGCGCCGCTGGAGTTGTTGGCGTCGAGGTCCAGTACTGGCGGTGCATCGTTGTCGATGATCGAAGTATTGACGCTGCCGTTGGACGTGCTGATCGCCAGGTTCTCGAAGTTGCCGCCGGTGGCCGAGTCGATCTTGACCACGAAGTTTTCGGTGTTTTCGGTGATCCGGTCATCGATGGTCGAAATGTCGAATGGCACGCTGCTGGCATTCGCCGGGATCTTGACCGTCGTCACACCGGTGAAGTCCTCACCATTGGCTGCGGTGCCGGAGTAGGTCAGGGTTACGGTCACTTCACCGTGAGCCGGGTTGGTCAGCGAGAGGGTGTAATGCGCTGCCTGACCCTCGACGACAGATGTATCACCCGAGATGCTGATAGTGGTGACGTCACCGGTGTTGGCCGGCGTATTCGGCGTGCCCGAACCTGCTTCGTCGGTGACAGTGGTGGTGAACTGGTCCTTGCCCAGGGTCAGCTTCTCGAAATTGTCAGCGCCGCTGACCGATTCCAGTTTGTTGACGATGGACGGCTGGCCGCCGGTGTAGACGTCATCCTTGGCGATGATGGTGGCGGAAGCGGTCGCAGTATTGGCTGGGACGGTGATTTTCGTACCGTCGGACAGCGTGAACTCCAACGGGCCGTGGTTATTGATCGGCAGACCGGCCGCGTTGGTCAGGGTCACGGTGTAAGTCACCGAACCGCCTTCAGCCACGGTGGATTTGTCCACGGTCAGGGTGGCGATGACTTCGCTGACGGTGTCAGTGATGGCCACGTTAGCCGCCGTGCCGTCGATCACCAGGTTTTCGAAGGTCTTGCCGGTGACGCTGGCCGAATCGACGGTCAGGCTCAGGTTGCTTGGGTCGTTGTAGACGTCTTCGCCCTGCACTGGCGCGGTGTAGATGGCCGACAACTTGCCGGCTTCAATGGTGACGGTGTCGCCGTTACTCAGGGTGACCTTGAGGTCGTGATCGAGCTTCTGGTCGACCTTGACGGTGAAGGTCGGGGCGACGTTTTCCTGCACATCGCCGTTGCTGGCGATGCTCACCGTGACCTTGTCACCCTGGCCCGATGGCTCATCGGTGACAGTGGTGGTGAACTGGTCCTTGCCCAGGGTCAACTTCTCGAAATTGTCCGCGCCGCTGACCGATTCCAGTTTGTTGACGATGGACGGCTGGCCGCCGGTGTAGACGTCATCCTTGGCGATGATGGTGGCGGAAGCGGAGGTCCCGTTCGCTGGAACAGTCACCTTCGTGCCGTCGGACAGGGTGAACTCCAACGGACCGTGGTTATTGATCGGCAGACCGGCCGCGTTGGTCAGGGTCACGGTGTAAGTCACCGAACCGCCTTCAGCCACGGTGGATTTGTCCGCGGTCAAAGTGGCAATGACTTCGCTGACGGTGTCAGTGATGGCCACGTTAGCCGCCGTGCCGTCGATCACCAGGTTTTCGAAGGTCTTGCCGGTGACGCTGGCCGAATCGACGGTCAGGCTCAGGTTGCTTGGGTCGTTGTAGACGTCTTCGCCCTGCACTGGCGCGGTGTAGATGGCCGACAACTTGCCGGCTTCAATGGTGACGGTGTCGCCGTTACTCAGGGTGACCTTGAGGTCGTGATCGAGCTTCTGGTCGACCTTGACGGTGAAGGTCGGGGCGACGTTTTCCTGCACATCGCCGTTGCTGGCGATGCTCACCGTGACCTTGTCACCCTGGCCCGATGGCTCATCGGTGACAGTGGTGGTGAACTGGTCCTTGCCCAGGGTCAGCTTCTCGAAATTGTCAGCGCCGCTGACCGATTCCAGTTTGTTGACGATCGGTGCCTGGCCGCCGGTGAACACGTCATCGGCAGCGGTGATGGTCGCCGTGCCAGTCGCGGTATTGGCCGGGACTTTGATTTGTGTGCCGTCAGTCAGGGTGAAAGTGAGTTCACCGTGATTGTTCAACGGCAGACCGGCCGCGTTGGTCAGGGTCACGGTGTAGGTGACCGAACCGCCTTCAGCCACGGTGGATTTGTCCACGGTCAGGGT
>NZ_JAHBDI010000053.1:0-16535 GCF_019956275.1 Pseudomonas sp. GL-RE-26 | reverse complement strand
GTGGGTGGGTCCGTTGGGGTTGAGCGGGAACTGTCCACTGGCGAACAAGGCAGGAGGCTCGGCGCGAGATGGGGTGGGTGAGGCAAAAGTTGATGAGGGTGAGCCCAATGTGCCCTCACCAAAACCTCCAAACCAATACTTACATCGCGCAGACTCAGGCCACGACATGTCCAGGACCGGACGATGGACACGTTCGATCAGCTAGACAACCGGTCAATCCGCCAGCACGATTCGATCAATCTTCGTCCTCTTCCTCATCTTCAAACTCGATATTCCCCACATCGCCCGCATCATCAGCATCGTTAAGCGGCACAGTCGCATCATCCATCAGCGATCCCGGATCTTCATTGCCGGGATCGTTGATAGATGGCAGTCCGCTCGGGCCCTTTTCTTCCTTGCCTTCGCTTTTCGCAGTCATGGGATGCCTCGCTCAACTAGTGATGCTTTTTGTGGTGTTTGTTCGAGTGTTTATAACCGTTACCGGAATGGGAATGACCGCTGTCACTCCCCAGATCATTGCCGACCGCACCGCCGGCTGCACCGCCCAGGCCTGCACCGATGGCTGATCCAGTCGAACCGCCAAGACTATTGCCGACCACCGATCCACCCGCAGCGCCCAAACCACCGCCTACCGCCGCCTCGGTGCGACTATGCTTGGGCGCGGCAATGGCACTACCGGCCGCTCCGCCGACACCTGCACCAATCGCTGCGCCCGTACTGCCGCCCACCTGGCCACCGACAACGTTGCCCAACACCCCACCAAGACCACCGCCTACCGCGGCATCTCCATTACCTCCCGCCAGCGCCACCTGAGAGACCAGCAATCCAAAAACAATCGCAGGCACCATCAATAGTCGAGCATTCAGGCTTCCGTTTTTTTTGCCGTTGGTTTTCGGGTTCATGGCACGCCTCGCATTCTTCCAGGGTATGGAAGATTTGAGCTGCTGCGGCGAGAAACGTTCATAAATGAAAAAGCCCGGCATCAAGCCGGGCTCTTTTCAAATCTGAATCAGGATCAGTGACGCTTGTGACCATTGGCCAGGTTGCTGCCTACGCCGCCGCCCAATGCACCGCCCAGGCCAGCACCGATGGTGGCACCAGACTTGCCGCCAAGGCTATTGCCGATCACCGAACCACCGGCCGCGCCGACACCGCCACCAATAGCAGCGCTGGTGCGATGACCTTTTTTGGCGGCAACTGCGCTGCCCGCCGCGCCAGCAACGCCCGCACCAATCGCGGCGCCAGTGCTGCCGCCCATCTTCTGGCCGACCACGTTACCCAATGCGCCGCCCAAGCCACCGCCAAGCGCGGCAGTGCCGTCACCAGCCATTGCACCTTGAGCAACCAGAAGCCCCAGAACCAGAGCGGGCAGTGTTAAACGCATGACAAAAACCTCAAAAAATAGGGGTACACAAAAAGGGGGCGAGATTGAATGCTTTTGCGCGGAAAAAGTCCAGCACGCCGGTCCAACTTCGCGATTGGCGACGGTTGGACAGCGTTTACCGAAAAGGTTTTATCGCGGACAAAAAAAAGCCCGCTGGGGAAACGGGCCAGGTGTTGCTTTCTAACGGATGAATCGAGATTACGGAGGGTGCTGTGAAAAGTTTGTGAAAGATCACCACTTTAAAAAACTTGTCATAAAACCCTTTCAGACATGAAAACCTCGCTCAATGACGGGGTTATGCCTGCGTTCGTTTACTTCCTGACCGGTGCTGTCACCTTGGGTAAGAATTTGCCCTTCAGTACCCGGCACGCCCTGGTCTTGATCTTGTCGACCTCAGTCTGGTCCTCGCCGAAACTGGCCACATACTGGGTCTGACCACACCGCACGGAGTTGTTGATCGGAAATTCTGCGCCATCGTCCTCGATATACGGATCAGCCATCTCTTCACCCCTTTCAAAAAATGCGATCGACACCGGCAAGCCCTTTGCCTGAAAGAATACCGATCGCCAAGGTTTTTTAGACTAGCCGGTCACTAACGGACCTGCCGTTCGGATTTTCCCGTGACCGACGAATGGCTTCTCACCTTTTACCTCAACTTGACCGCCGTCCCGGTCACAAACACCACGACCATCCCACCCTTGCCGGCCGGCATGCTGATCTCATAATCAAGCCCGACCACCGCGTCCGCCTGAAGTGCCTGCGCCCGTTCCTTGATCTCATCGGTGGCCTGAATGCGTGCTTCCTTCAACGCTCGCTCCAGAGTCTGGGAGCGCCCACCGAAAAAGTCGCGCATCCCGGCAAACACGTCGCGGACAACGTTGATCCCTTGCACCGACTCGGCGCTGACGATGTCCAGGTAGGCGGTAATTTGCCGGCCTTCGATGGAGTGGGTTGTGGTGATGATCATGGGTGTTCCTTCCTGTTCAGATATTCAGCCAACGCATCAAACGCCGGCAAAGTGACGGGATCATTGGCCGAGTTGCTGGCCACCGGATGGGATGCGTAGCGGACGATGACCATCTCGGCCTTCGGGTCGACATAAATGCGCTGCCCATGGACCCCACGCGCCATGAATGCCCCGCCCTCCTTGTCCGTCACCCACCACATCGACCGGTAACTCCAGTCTTTGAGCAATGTGTACCCCGCCTTGGCGAAAGCCTGCCTATCACCGCCACCACGGATATCGTCGATCACTGCCTCTGGCACGATCTGTTGACCGTTGAACCGACCGCCGTTACGCAACATCTCGCCAAAACGCGCCAGATCCCGCAACCCCGTATTCAAGCCACCACCGGCGAACGGCGTGCCAATGGAGTCCACAGTGAAATAGCCGTCCTGTTCGGCACCCAAGCGGCTCCAGATGTTCTCCGACAGCAGTTGCGCAACATTGCGGCCGGTGACGCGGGCGATGACCCAGCCCAACACGTCGGTGTTGACGGTTTTGTAGGCGAACGCTTTGCCGTGCTCACCTTGTGGTTGCACCGTCTGCAAAAATTCGTAGTAACTGCGAGGGCCGTCATAACCCTTGGGTTTTGGCAACGGACTGCCTGCCCTGGCATGGGCCCAGACCTCGGCGTTCGGGTCTGCGTAGTCCTCGCTGTATTTGAGGCCCGTGGTCATGTCGAGCACCTGCCGCACCGTGGCGTTGCCAAACGCAGAATCCGTCAGCTCAGGTACATATTCGGCAACCCGCTTGTCAGCATCGATGCGTCCCTGCGCCACCAACATGGCACCCAGCGTGCCGACCACGGACTTGGTCACTGACATCGCCGCGTGCTGGCCGTCCGGCTTCAACACGCCGAAGTAACGTTCGTAGACAACTTTCCCGCGGTGCATCACAACAATGCCATCGGTGTACGTGGCTGCGAGGGATTGCTCCCAGGTCATAGGCGCCTTGGCGCCAAGGGGGACAAAACTGATCCCGTCGATATCTTTGCGTAGTGCTATCTCCAGTGGAACCGGAGCCCCCAGGCCGCGTGAAACGTTGATCGTCGGCATCAGTTGCCGGAAATTCGAAACACTCCAGCGCATTGCCGGGAACTGGAAATAGCTGCCGTCTTCAAATCGCACGGTGCGATCGGCAGGGGGTGGAGAACCGACCATCCACCCGAGTCTGGCCGGGTCACTGGCTTCAGCGTCGGGAAAAGTTGCAGGGGCGGATGCAAGGGCCAGTGATGACATGGCAACTATCGACACAACCGCGATGAGCTTGGCTGCACCGCGAAAATTGACGCGAGGATGGAGCATGATGTCGATTCCGTTCGAAGAGTTTGAGCAGTCTAACAGCCGGACCTGCCAGGTCACTGCCAGGTCACTGCCAGTACGGTAGACGCCTCTTGTTTCTTACGTGCCGAAAATCAAACGCCAAAAACACAAAACCCCCGGTTTCTTTCGAAACCAGGGGTTTTGTCTACATCGAATTTGGCGGTGAAGGAGAGATTCGAACTCTCGATACAGTTTCCTGTATACACACTTTCCAGGCGTGCTCCTTAAGCCACTCGGACACTTCACCGTATCTCGTCAAACATGTTCTGTCTGTCGAGGCGCGCTAATGTAGTCGAAAGCTTTTCCGATGGCAAACATTTTTTTCAGAATTTTCATGCGGTTAACGCGATTCAGTGTTTCCGGTCGCTCCAGGCCATGGCAAACCGGCCAATCTCCGGCTTCGTGCCCTCTTCTATATAGAGGGGAATGCGCAGCAGGCACGGCGGGCTACGCTTGGCGGGCGGGAAAAGGGTGACTGGCGGGTCAGTCACGGCGCTTTACCTGGCCTGCGGCGGTGGGTAACGTCTGCCCAACTTTATTGAAAGGAATAGCGTCATGAGTGAGTTGATTTCCTACCATCTCGAAGACGGTATCGCGACCCTGACCTTGAGCAATGGCAAGGTCAACGCCATCTCCCCGGATGTGATTGCCGAGTTCAACGCTGCGCTGGATCGGGCCGTGACTGATCGTGCGGTGGTGATCATTACCGGCCAGCCGGGCATTCTCTCTGGCGGTTATGACCTGAAGGTGATGACGGCCGGTCCTAGAGAAGCCGTGGCACTGGTGACCGCCGGCTCGACCCTGGCCCGCCGCCTGCTGTCGCACCCTTTCCCGGTGATCGTTGCATGCCCGGGGCATGCTGTGGCCAAGGGCGCGTTCCTGCTGTTGTCGGCCGACTATCGCATCGGCGTAGAAGGCGCGTTCAGCATTGGCCTGAACGAAGTACAGATCGGCATGACCATGCACCACGCGGGCATCGAGATTGCCCGTGACCGTCTGAACAAGGTGGCGTTGCAGCGCTCGGTGGTCAACGGCGAGATGTTCAATCCACAAGGCGCCGTGGCTGCCGGCTTCCTTGATGTGGTGGTCTCGCCTGAAGAACTGCAAGGCGCGGCACTGGCGGCGGCTCGTCAGTTGAAGAAGATCAACATGACCGCGCACAAGAACACCAAGCTGAAAGTGCGCAAAGCGCTGCTGGAGGCCCTGGACAACGCGATCATCCAGGATCAGGAACATTTGGGCTAAGCCCGGATCTGCTGCAACGAAAAGCCCGACCGTCGTGTCGGGCTTTTTCATACATGCCTGCGTTATACGTCTGTAAACGCTCTAGACCGCATCTGACCAAATAGTTGGAAACATCAGCTCAAACATCGGCCATCTCCTACTTCCCTGGGAGCAATTGCCGAAAACAGTGCACATCCGTACACTGCGCCACCTTTTGTCCCGGTGGGGCCTGTAAATGCTGTTTGTGTTGCGTATGTCATTGATGGGCCTGCACTTTATCGTGGCGGGTGTGCTGGGGGTGATTCTCGGCCTGTGCCGGCCATTCAATCCGGACAACAGCCGTCTGTGCGCACGCCTGTACGCATGGCCGGCCATGTGCATTTTGCGTTTGCGGGTGAAGGCCGAAGTCGGTCCGTTGATGGATAAACCCGACAGTTGCGTGATCATCGCCAATCACCAGTCCAACTATGACCTGTTTGTGTTTGGCAACGTGGTGCCCCGCCGTACCGTGTGCATCGGCAAAAAGAGCCTGAAGTGGGTGCCGCTGTTCGGGCAGTTGTTCTGGCTGGCCGGCAATGTGCTGATCGACCGTGGCAATGCGCAAAAAGCGCGGAAGTCGATGTTGACCACCACTCACACCCTGCAAAACAAAGACACCTCGATCTGGGTTTTCCCGGAAGGCACGCGCAACCTGGGTGAGGACTTGCTGCCCTTCAAGAAAGGCGCCTTTCAGATGGCCATAGCCGCCGGGGTGCCGATTGTCCCAGTGTGTGTCAGCAGTTACGTCAAACACATGCGATTGAACCGCTGGCGCAGCGGGAAAATCCTGATTCGCTCGTTGCCGGCGATTCCCACCGCCGGATTGAGCCTGGACGACATGCCCCTGCTGATCGCCCAGTGCCGCGAGCAGATGCGTGAATGCATCGAATCGATGGACCGGCAACTGCAAGCCGCCTGAAAAACAAAACCCGCCTGGTGCGGGTTTTCTTTTGCCTGCGCGTCTTTCCCCAGAACTCGGCAGATTTAACTGACTCTCAAACACTGCGAGGCTAAGCTGATCCACACTGCCATTGCATTTGCTGCCTATTAAAAGCTGCCATAAGAAGTGAACCACCATCATGGGTAGAGTTGTTGCTGCTGCGGTTTATAGCGCCGGTAAAAGAGTCACCAATATCACCCTCGACGAAGGCGCCGCCTGGGCTGCCAAGCCAGGGCACTTTGTCTGGATCGGCCTTGAAGAGCCGAACGCCGAGGAACTCTACAACCTGCAACGCCAGTTCAACCTGCACGAACTGGCGATCGAAGACGCCCTGGAAAAGCACAGCCGACCGAAGCTGGAAACCTTCGGCGATGCGTTGTTCATCGTGACCTATTCGCCCATCCGGGATGAAGGCAAACTCAAGTTCATCGAGACGCATATCTTTGCCGGCAATGGCTACATCATTACTGCCCGCAACGGTCACTCGGCGTCCTACGCCCATGTCCGACAGCGCTGTGAGGCGCGTCCGCTATTGCTTGAGCACGGGGAAGACTTCGTACTCTATGCCATCCTCGATTTCGTGATCGAAAACTACCAGCCGATGGGCGAAGCCATTCACGCGGAAATCGATGAGCTGGAGGGCAATGTGTTATGTGGCTCGTTGAATGACTACGATATCCAAAGGCTGCATGGCCTGCGTCGTGATGTTTTGCGCTTGCGTCGTTATGTGGCACCGATGATTGAGATAGGAGAGGAGCTGCAGAGACTGAGCTTCCCGTTCATCGACAAGAACATGCGGCCGTACTTTCGCGATGTGCAGATTCATGTAACGCGGCAGATGGAAGACCTGACGACGCTGGCGGATATTGCCAGCCAGACGATTGAAGTCGGGGTGCTGTTGGAGGCCTCTCGCCAGAGCGTGGTGCAACGCAAGTTTGCGGCCTGGGCGGCGATCCTGGCCTTCCCGACAGCAGTGGCTGGGATTTACGGGATGAACTTCCAGAACATGCCGGAGTTGAACTGGCACTACGGGTATTTCGGGGTGCTGGGGTTTATTACGGTAGGTTGTCTGGGGTTGTGGGCGAGTTTCAAGAAGTCGGGGTGGCTTTAAATCCAAGGCGAGTGCTTCGCACTCGATCGCGGCGGTGCGGCGATCCGACAAGCCACGCTCCCACAGGTCTGCGGTACACCTGAGGGAGCGGGTTTCAGCTTTAAACAGCTTCTGATTTCGGCTTGTGCGCCACAAACCGCATCATCCACTCGGCAACCGTGGCGCCGTGGTGTTCCTGTTCCAGGCTCGCGATACCCTTGGAGTAGACCTGCTCACCCAGTGCCTGCTGGCGAATCTCCAACAGGGCGCGGGAGTAGTCGTGGATGAATTCCGGATGCCCCTGGAAGCACAGCACCTGATCGTTGATGTGGTAGGCCGCATACGGGCAGAAATCGCTGGAAGCAATAACCGTGGCGTTCTCCGGCAGTGACGTAACCTGGTCCTGGTGACTGATCAGTAGCGTCAGCTCTTCGCGCACCGGACTCATCCATGGTGCCTTGGCGGCCAATTTGTATTTGTGGGTGCCGACGCCCCAGCCCTGGGTCGCACGCTCGCTCTTGCCACCGAGCAGCAGCGCCAGCAACTGATGACCGAAGCAGACGCCCAGCAACTTGTCGCCGCGCTCGTAGCGGGTCAGCAGATATTTCTTGAGGGTTTCGATCCACGGGTCGGTGCCGAAGGAATCGGCCTTGCTGCCTGTCACCAGGTAGGCGTCGAACGTCAGGTCGTCGCTTGGGTATTCACCCTGCACCACGTTGTAGACGGTGAACTCGGCGGCAATCGGTTGCTGCGAAAACAGGTGTTTGAACATCTGCCCGTAGCCCTGATATTGGTCAACCAATTCCGGACGCAGGTGGTCGGTTTCCAGAATGCAGATGCGTAACGACATAAAAAATACCTGACACGTGATGGGAATAATGCACACCCCAGAGCCTGCCTTGAAACGCTGTAACAAGGCAAGCCCCGAAACGCATCATCTCCCCCTTAGAACGTCTCCCCCTTGGCAGCCTTTTCCAGCAGCAAGGCGGGTGGCGCGAACCGCTCGCCATACTGCGTGGCCAGATACTGGGCGCGGGCAACAAAGTCCTGCACGCCGTACTGGTTGATGAACTGCAGTGCACCGCCGGTCCAGGCGGCGAAACCGATGCCGAAGATCGAGCCAACGTTGGCATCCGCCGTCGAGGTCAGCACGCCCTCCTCCACACAGCGCACGGTTTCGATGGCTTGCACGAACAGCAGACGATCGCGTACATCTTTAGGTGAAATCTGACCGTCGGCTTTCTCGAAGCGGGCTTTCAACTCTGGCCACAGGTGTTTCTGGCCGCCCGCCGGATACTCGTAGAAACCTCCACCGCCAGCCTTGCCCGGACGCTTGAACTCATTGAGCAACAAATCAATCACGGTAAATGCCGGGTGTTCTGTCAGCGGTTTGCCTTCTGCTTGCAGGTCTTTGGCGGTTTGCAGACGGATATGGCTCATCAGGCTGAGGGAGACTTCGTCAGAGATCGCCAACGGTCCTATAGGCATGCCGGCCTTGCGCGCTTCAGTCTCGATCATCGCCGCGCTCACGCCCTCGCCCAACATGGCGATGCCTTCGTTGGTGAAGGTGCCGAACACCCGCGACGTGAAGAAACCGCGACTGTCGTTGACCACAATCGGGGTTTTCTTGATTTGCAGGACGTAATCGAAGCCGCGGGCCAGGGTTTCGTCGCTGGTGTTGGCGCCCTTGATGATTTCCACCAGCGGCATTTTTTCCACGGGGCTGAAAAAGTGCAGGCCGATGAACTTGCTCTGATCGGGCACGGCGCACGCCAGGCCGCTGATCGGCAAGGTCGAGGTGTTGGAGGCGATCACCGCGTCCGCGCCGACGACCTTCTGCGCCGCCAACGAGACCTTGGCCTTCAAATCCCGATCCTCGAACACGGCCTCGATGATCAGGTCGCAACCGGCCAGGTCGGCATCGCTTTCGCTGGTTTGAATGCGTGACAGAACGGTGTCGCGTTGCTCGATGCTCATTTGTCCGCGAGCGACTTTCTTGTCCAGCAGCGCCGCCGAATGTGCCTTGCCCTTCTCCGCCGCCGCGAGGCTGATGTCCTTGAGCACCACCTCGATCCCCGCCGACGCACTGACAAAGGCGATACCGGCGCCCATCATCCCGGCGCCGAGCACGCCGACCTTACGGGTGACATAAGGCGCAAAACCCTGAGGCCGCGAGCCGCCGGCATTGATTTCATTGAGCTGGAACCAGAATGTGCCAATCAGGTTTTTCGAGACCTGGCCGGTGGTCAGTTCGGTGAAGTAGCGGGTTTCGATCAGGTGCGCCGTATCGAAATCCACCTGGGCGCCCTCGACCGCCGCGCAGAGGATTTTCTCCGGCGCGGGCATCGTGCCCTGGGTTTTGCTGCGCAGTATCGACGGCGCAATCGCCAGCATCTGTGCGACTTTCGGGTTTGACGGTGTGCCGCCAGGAATCTGGTAGCCCTTCACGTCCCAGCGCTGCACCGCCGCCGGATTGGCGAGGATCCACGCTCGCGCCTTGGCCAACAGGTCTTCGTGATCGCTCGCCAGCGAGTCGATCAATCCTGCCTGCAACGCCTGTTGCGGTCGCAGCCTCTTGCCTTCAAGCAGATAAGGCAGGGCTTTTTCCAGGCCGAGCATGCGCACCATGCGCACCACGCCTCCACCGCCCGGCAGCAGGCCGAGGGTGACTTCCGGCAGACCGAGTTGCACCGACGGGTTGTCCAGCGCCACGCGGTGATGGCAGGCCAGGCAGATTTCCCAGCCGCCGCCCAATGCGGCGCCATTGATCGCCGCAACCACCGGCTTGCCAAGGGTTTCCAGGGTGCGCAACTGGCCCTTGAGGCTCAGCACCATGTCGTAGAAGGCCTTGGCCTGGGGTTTGCCGACCTTGATCAATTCGTTGAGGTCGCCGCCAGCGAAGAAGGTCTTCTTGCCCGAGGTGATGATCACGCCGGCGATGCTGTCCTTGTCGGCCACCAGCCGCGCAACGCAGTCCGCCATGGCCTCGCGATACACCGCGTTCATGGTGTTGGCGCTCTGGCCCGGCATGTCGATGGTCAGGACAACGATCTGGTCCTGGTCTTTTTCGTAACGAATGGCTTCGTTCATAAAGGGGTTCCTTGAAGTCCGGGCTCAGAGGCGTTCGATGATGGTGGCAATGCCCATGCCGCCGCCGACACACAGGGTCGCGAGGCCATAACGCAGGCGCCGGGCTTCCAGTTCATCGAGCAGCGTGCCGAGAATGGCGCAACCAGTGGCGCCCAGCGGGTGGCCCATGGCGATTGAGCCGCCGTTGACATTGACCTTGTCCGGATCGACGGCCATGTCCTTGATGAATTTCAACACCACCGACGCGAACGCCTCGTTGACCTCGAACAGATCGATGTCTTCGACCCGCAGCCCGGCCTTGGCCAACGCCTTGCGGGTCGCCGGCGCGGGGCCGGTGAGCATGATGGTCGGATCGGTGCTGGTGACTGCCGTGGCGACAATCCGCGCCCGTGGCTGCAAGCCCAGCGCCCGGCCCTTGGCTTCGGAGCCGATGAGCATCAGCGCCGCGCCATCGACAATCCCGGAACTGTTGCCGGGGGTGTGCACATGGTTGATCCGCTCGACATGGCTGTAGACCCGCAGTGCGGTGGCATCGAAGCCCATCTGCCCCATCATCTCGAAACTCGGCTTGAGCTTACCCAGGCCTTCCAGGGTCGATTCGGCGCGGATGAACTCATCGTGATCGAGCAGGATGATGCCGTTCTGGTCCCGCACCGGCACCAGCGACTTGTTGAACGAACCATCGGCCCGCGCCCGCGCAGCCTTTTGCTGGGAATGCAGCGCGTAGGCGTCGACATCCTGACGGCTGAAACCTTCAAGGGTGGCGATCAGGTCGGCGCCCACGCCCTGTGGCGTGAAGTGACTGTGCAGGTTGGTCGCCGGGTCCAGCGCCCAGGCCCCGCCATCGCTACCCATCGGCACCCGGGACATCGACTCGACACCACCGACCACCACCAGGTCTTCGAAACCTGAACGCACTTTCATCGCACCGAGGTTCACGGCCTCCAGCCCCGAAGCACAGAAACGGTTGATCTGGACTCCCGCCACACTGACATCCCAATCGGCCACCTGAGCGGCGGTCTTGGCGATGTCGGAACCTTGATCGCCTATCGGTGTCACGCAGCCGAGCACCACATCATCGACCTGGCTGGTATCCAGAGCCGTGCGCTGTTGCAGCGCGGTGAGCAAACCGGCAACCAGGTTCACCGGCTTGACGCTGTGCAAGGCGCCATCGGCCTTGCCTTTGCCACGGGGCGTGCGTAACGCGTCGAAAATCAATGCTTGGGTCATGACATCCTCGAACCGCAGTGCATGTGGGTAAATACCGAGTGCCCACTCTTGGCCCGAGCCGCGTTTGATTCAATGACCGCAGCGCTCACAGACGTTGACGCTCACGCTCAGACGGACGGTAGTCAGCTACCGGATTAACCGATTCACGACAGCAAGCTGTCTAGCCAACGGGCGGCAAAGAAGCTGGCAATAGGCCTCATGTCTTTTTTAAAGCGAATTGCAAGAACACCATACGAAATGGATCTAAGCCAAGCTTAACGCGGGCTCTAAGGTGAACTTGTACGAAGTTGTCGTCGGGTTTTGCCGAGGCGCTCGTCACTACAGGAAGTGCAACGCGCTGCCATCATGGAGCTATGTGGGCAGGCATCAGGAAATAACAAAAAAGGCGGTCAAGCCATGTTCAAACAATCGAAAGTACGTCAAGCCGGGCTCATCCTTTTCGCCACCACGCTGTTGTTGATACTGCCGAACCTGACCAAGGTCATCGGCTAGTCGCGTCTAAAAGATACGGCGTCACAGTTTTTGAATTGCCACTCTCAAAATGTGACTGGCCCGCTACCCGGGCCAGCGTGGCTGTGCCAATCTTTACGGCACTTGCACGACATGGACGGCGATCACTTGAAAATGCTCATTCTTCTCGGGGCCATGCTGTTCGGCTCGCCCCTGTATGCCGCACAGCTGAACCTGGAGCTGGGCGCGAACAGTCGCACCTGGCAGACCGAGCAATTGCTCACGCATCCTCAGGTTCAAACCATCAACATCAGCAACGACGTTTCCTACAAACGGGACATGAGTTACCGCGCCGTGCCGCTGTCCGCATTGCTGACCGGCATCAAGCCTGAGGACCACCTGCAAGCCGTGGCCCTGGATGGCTTTGCCGCCGAAATGGCCGCGGCGCCCTTGCTCAACACCCAAGGGGCACAGGCCTGGCTGGCGATCGAAGACCCGGCCAAACCCTGGCCGCCGCTATCGGAAGGCAAGCCAGGCGCCGGGCCGTTCTATCTGGTCTGGAGCAATCCGCAGGCAGGCAACATCAGCCCCGAGCAATGGCCGTTCCAGGTGGCGAGCATCAAACGCCTGTCGCCCGTGGCCGAGCGCTTCCCTGCCCTGCTGCCCGATCCGGCCTTGAAGGCGGATGATCCGGTGAACAAGGGCTTTGCGTTGTTCCAGAAGAACTGCCTGGCGTGTCATCGACTGAATGGCGCCGGGGACGCGCAGTTCGGGCCGGACCTGAATGTTCCGTACAACCCGACCGAGTACTTCGGCGCGGACTTCCTCAAGCGCTACATTCGCGATCCACAGAGTTTGCGCCAGTGGCCGCAGGCGAAGATGCCCGGGTTCTCGACCGAGGTGTTGCCGGGTGGGGATCTGCAGATGCTGGTGGGGTATTTGCAGCATATGGTCGGGCGTAAACAGGTTTCCGCCAAGTAACACATATCTGTGGCGAGGGAGCTTGCTCCCGCTGGGGCGCGAAGCGGCCCTCAATTCAGGCGATGCAATCCGTCAGGTAAATTGCATTCACCAGGTTTGCGACTGCTGCGCAGCCGAGCGGGAGCAAGCTCCCTCGCCACAGAACTCCCTCTTGCATCAATGGACCGCGATTACTGCTGCTGCACTGAGATCACCGGCGCGGGCGTCGGTGACACCAGCACCTTGGCGTGCATCTGCTCACACCCGCCGCCCCGGCGCATGCCGCGCACCGGGCAGGCATCCAGGTAGTCCAGGCCCACCGCCAGCTTCAGGTGGCGTTCCGGCCGGGCCAGTTCATTCGTTACGTCGAAGCTGTACCAGGCATCATCCAACCAAGCTTCCGCCCAGGCATGGCTGGCCAGGTGTTCGCTGCTTTCGCTGTACAGATAGCCCGACACATAACGCGCTGGAATGCCCAGGCTGCGGGTACAGGCGAGAAACGCGTGGGTGTGGTCCTGACACACGCCGGAGCCTCCGGCAAAGGCCTGGGCCGCGCTGGTGTCCACTTCCGTGGAGCCCGGCGTATAGGTCATATGCTGATTGAGCCCATGCATCAGATCGATCAGCGCCGTACGATCGCGGCGTTGCTTGCACTCCTTCTCGGCGAACGCACGCAGGGCGGCGTCGGCTTCGGTCAAACGAGTAAAGCGCAGGAACGGCAGTGCCGACTGGCTCTCGTGTTCGGCCTCACGCCATTCGTCGATATCGACCTGGCCACGGGCGCCGATGATGATCGCCTCGTGGGGCTCGTCCATGGTCAGCACATGCAGGATGTTGCCGAACGGATCGAGTTGCGCCCGCACCGGACGCGGCAGATCGAGCTGCCAGCTGAGCACATGCTGGCGCTCGCTGTCGTGGGGAGTCAGGCGCAGATACTGGATGCTCGCCCGCACCTTGTCTTCGTAGTGATAGGTGGTCTCGTGGCTAATGGAAAGTCTCATGCGGCCTCCAGATAAGAACTGTGAATCGCGTTACCCAACTGGCGCACCAGCGGGATGAACTCGGTCAGCCAGGCGTGCAGGCCTTCTTCGAGAATTTCATGGATGCCGGTGTAGCGCAGGCGTGCGTCCATTTCTGCCGCCAGGCGTTGTGCGGGACGACCGTTGGCCCCCGGCAATTGCGCGAGGATCTGGTCGATTTCTTCGGTGCAGGCACGCAGGGATCGCGGTACATCGGCCCGCAGCAACAGCAATTCGGCGACATGCCGGGCGCCGGGGGCGTCGCGGTAGATTTCCGTGTAGGCCTCGAACGACGACAACGCCCGCAACAACGCGCTCCATTGGTAATACGCATGAGCGGTGCCATCGCTGACCGCTTCGGCCTGATCGCCGGCCATTTCGTAGCGGGCATCGAGCAGGCGCAAAGTGTTGTCCGCCCGTTCGATAAAGGTCCCCAGACGAATGAAGCGAAACGCGTCGTTACGCATGATGGTGCCGTAGGACGCGCCCCGGAACAGGTGTGAACGTTCCTTGATCCACTCGCAGAAACGGCTCATGCCGTAGCGACTGAGGCCCTGTTCGGCGATGCCGCGAATTTCCAGCCAGGTGGCGTTGATGTTCTCCCACATATCGGCGGTGATGCGCCCACGCACCGCATGGGCGCTGGCCCGTGCGGCACCGAGGCAGCTGTAGATGCTCGCCGGGTTGGCCGCATCCAGGGCGAAGAAATGCAGCAGCCGTTCGGCATGCAGTTCGCCATGGCGCGCCAGGTAATCGTCCAGGGTGCCGGTGATCAACAACGGCATGGCCAGTTCGTGCAAACCGTCGCCACGACCGTCCTGCGGCATCAGCGACAGCGAATAGCTGATGTCGAGCATCCGCGCGAGGTTTTCCGCCCGCTCCAGGTAACGCGACATCCAATACAAATCCGAGGCAGTTCTACTTAACATGACAGGCTTCCTTTAATCCTCGACCACCCAGGTGTCCTTGGTTCCGCCGCCCTGGGAGGAATTGACCACCAGGGAGCCTTCGCGCAGGGCAACGCGGGTCAAACCGCCGGGCACGACCCGGGTTTCACGACCCGACAGGACAAACGGCCGCAAGTCGATGTGGCGTGGCGCAATGCCGTTTTCGACAAAGGTCGGACAGGTCGACAGCGACAGCGTCGGTTGCGCGATATACGCATGGGGCTTGGCGATGATCCGCGCGCGGAAGGCTTCGATTTCCGCCGCCGTCGCCGCCGGCCCCACCAGCATTCCGTACCCGCCGGAGCCTTGGGTTTCCTTGACCACCAGTTCTGGAAGATTGGCCAGCACGTGGGAAAGCTCAGAGGGATTACGGCATTGCCAGGTCGGCACGTTCTTCAGGATCGGCTCTTCATCGAGGTAGAAACGGATCATGTCGGTAACGAACGGATACACCGACTTGTCGTCCGCCACACCCGTGCCGATGGCATTGGCCAGCACCACGTTGCCGGAACGGTAGGACGACAGCAGCCCCGGCACGCCGAGCATCGATTCCGGGTTGAAGGCCAGGGGATCGAGGAAGGCGTCGTCGAGGCGACGATAAATCACGTCGACCGCTTTCGGCCCGTCGGTGGTGCGCATGTAGACCTTGTCGTCACGCACGAACAGGTCCGCGCCCTCCACCAGTTCCACGCCCATTTCCCGCGCCAGGAACGCATGCTCGAAGAACGCACTGTTGAAGCGCCCCGGCGTCAGCACCACTACGCTCGGGTTATCGATCGGGCTTGAGCTTTTCAGGGTGTCGAGCAGCAGGTTCGGGTAGTGGTCGATGGGGGCAATGCGTTGCGCCGCGAACAACTCGGGGAACAGGCGCATCATCATCTTGCGGTCTTCGAGCATGTAGCTGACGCCGCTCGGTGTACGCAGATTGTCTTCGAGCACGTAGTAGGTGCCGTCGCCGTCACGCACCAGGTCGACGCCGGAAATGTGCGAATAGATATCGCGGTGCAGATCCAGCCCTTGCATCGCCAACTGGTACTGCTCGTTGGCCAGCACCTGCTCGGCCGGAATGATGCCGGCCTTGATGATGCGCTGCTCGTGGTAGAGATCGGCGAGGAACATGTTCAACGCCTTGACCCGCTGGATGCAGCCGCGCTCGACAATCCGCCATTCGCTGGCGGGGATGCTGCGGGGGATGGTGTCGAAGGGAATCAGGCGCTCTGTGCCCTGCTCGTCCCCGTAGAGCGTGAAAGTAATCCCGGCGCGATGAAACAGCAGATCGGCCTCGCGTCGCCGTTGTGCCAAAAGCTCGTCAGGCGTCTCGGCCAGCCAACGGGCAAACTCCCGATAATGCGGGCGGACCAGGCCGCCGGCATCGTACATCTCATCAAAATAGGTGCGGATCATGCCGTACTCCTTGTCACTCGGACGTCCAGACCTTCGCAAGGCCCGTGCCATCGGCATAAACGCTTAAATTTCAATCGGTTGGATAATCAAGACACACGCACCGCACCAATCCTGTGCGGTAAATGCCCCAACCTGATTGCCCCCGCTTCATTGCAAGGCGTGGTGGTCGCCTATCACCAGCATAGCCAGAGTTGATTTCACTGCCCGGCAGTCGCTGTGGATAATTCATGCATTCGCTGGAAAACCTGCCGATCTCCCCTTATAGCCGCCTGCCCAGGCGGTTTTTTTCCTTTCTGCAACGTGCTGATCGAGTAGGAGGCGGATTTACATCCGCCGTCCTCTCACACCACCGTACGTACGGTTCCGTATACGGCGGTTCAGGTTAAGCGGTTAAGCCGGGTTATCGTGTCCAGTATTGAGACCAGCCCGAGTC
>NZ_JAHBDI010000052.1:0-16685 GCF_019956275.1 Pseudomonas sp. GL-RE-26 | reverse complement strand
TGGCGATCGAGAGCGAGACCCTGGTGCACCTCGATGGCAGCAACGAAACGCTCCTGCAAGAGACCCGGCGCAGCTACCACGAACTGCCCGGCGATGCGTTCCTGCACGGCCGCCCGGTCACTCAGCAGACCACCCTCAATGGCAAGACCAGCACCGCTTCCTACGCATACGAAAGGCTCACCAGCGCACTGGCTGGAGAAGCCGTGTTGCAAACCACTGAAACTTTCAGAGGTTTTGATGATGTACCCGGCACAAAGGAAGTCCGAAAAACCATCATCAGTGAAGACTCATTGCTTCACGGACAGCCATTGCTGAGCCGAGACGACAATGAAGTGCGAATTCGCTACACCTACGATTCACTGATTCGGGTAGTCAGTGAAACCGTCGCACCAGGCGAGGCGGAATTCGAAGCCACGCGCCAGTACGAGTACTTCCTGACATCGCTGGATGGACAGCAGGCCAGTCAGGTGGTGACCGATGTCAAAGGGGTGAAGACCCGTAGTCTTGTCGATGGCCTCAGCCGCCCGGTGTACGAAGAACGCCAGGATGCGGACAATCCGCTGCGCGCCGAGGCGTATCGGCAGACATGGGCGGCACGTTACGACCTGTTCGAGAATTTGATCGAGGATACTCAATACGACTGGAGGGGTGCACAACAGGTCGCCCTGACCAGCAAGCTGGAATATGACGCGTGGGGCATGCAGTGCAGTGTCACGGGGCCGGACGGCGTGAAGGTCCATGAGCGCACCAACCCGATAGGTAGCGCTCAGTGGAAAGGGCCGATCCAGAGCAGTTGGAGCGAGGGAGCAGAAAAGGTCAGCGGCAAGACGCTGACGTACCTGAATTTGTTCGAAAAGCCGGATCGTGTCGAGCGGTTCGAGACCGACGAAACGCTGGTCGGCAAGCACCAATATGGCTATGACGGGCTGGGACGCACCGTCGAGGAGACCGATGCCCGCGATGCCACCACGCAATACGAGTACGATTCGTTTGACCGGTTGATCACCAATATTCTGCCCGGCGGCGCTGTTGTACAACGCCGTTACGCCGAACACAGTTCCGAAGATTTGCCGACGCAAATCAGCGTTGACGGTATCGTACTTGGCGAGCAAACGTTCGATGGCCTGGATCGCATGAGCGAGTCTGTCACAGGAGGGCGCAGGCAACGCTTTACCTATAAACCGGGGCAAACCCGTCCGGCGACGGTCATCACCGCCAGCAATCAGGAGATTGCCTATGATTATCAGCCGCAACTGGGCGAGGAGCCCAGCATGCGACGCCTGCCTGATAAAGAACCGGCTCAATACGTGCGCGACGGTAAAAATGCGCGGTTGGTCAGTTGCAAGGAAGAAGGGCTGGAGTTGACTCGCCAATACTTCAGCACCGGTGAGGTCAAAAGCGAGTCACGGGTTCAGAACGGCAATGTCGACATCATGCACTACGACTACAGTCGCCAGGGCCTGTTGCTGAACTACACCGACGTACTTGAGCAGACCCAATCCTATACCTATGACCTGGCAGGGCGCCTGGAACACACCCGACTGGGCACCACCTCTTCAAGCTTTACGTATGACAGCCTGGGGCAACCGAGCACGATCAGTACTCGGGACAGCGCCAGTGGGCAACATGTGACCATCAGCCTGGAACACGATGGATTGGGGCGTGAGACAAAACGTACCTTCGATCTGAACGGCATCGAGCAACAACTGACGCAGGTCTACAACGAAGTCGACCTGTTGATGCGCAGAACGCTGCGCGAAGGCCCGACACTGCTGCGTGATGAAACCTATGAATATGATCCGCGCGGGCGCCTGGTGCTTTATCAGTGCGAGGGCAGCCAGCCCCCGGTGGATCCATATGGGAAAGCCATTATCAGTCAGCTGTTCAGGTTCGACGCCATGGATAACCTGACTCGTGTAACCACAACGTATCAGGGCCCCGGCGGCACCAGAAGTACCAATAACGCCGTTTATAGCTACACGGGTGTCGACCCGGCCCAACTGTCAAAAGTGACCAACTCGGCCTCGGCTGACGGGTATCCCGCTGTCATCGAACTTGAGTATGACGAGAACGGCAATTTGATTCGTGATGAAGTGCGTCGGGTGCTGGAATACGATGCGCTGAGCCGTTTGGTCAGTGTCAGCGCCTTGCCGGGCGAATCGCCGAGTGGCTATCGCTACGATCCGTTGGACACCTTGTCCGGGGTCGACAGTGGCAATGGGGAGCAGCAGCGTTTTTATCAGGGCGGCGAACTGACCAGTCTTAAACAGGGTGGCAACAGCATAAGCTTCCTGCGCGGCGATGGAGTTGTGCTCGCCGAGCACCAGGCAGGTGCTGACCCAAAGTCGTTGATGCTGGTCGCTGATCAGAAAAACACGTTATTGAGTGAGGTCGCCAGCGGCAGGGCCAATCACGTAGCGTTTACGCCCTATGGTCACCCCAGTGCGCAACAGCCGGTGATTGCGGGTTTGGGTTACAACGGCGAATTCAGCGAGCCGCAAACGGGCTGGCAACTGCTGGGTAATGGGTACCGCGCCTATAATCCTCGGCTGATGAAGTTTCATAGCCCGGACAGTTTCAGTCCGTTTGGGGAGGGTGGGGTGAATGCGTATGCGTATTGTGAGGGGGAGCCGGTTTTGAGTGCGGATCCGGATGGGCATTCAGTGTTTGGGAATTTTCTTCGGGTGTTTAGACCTACTACCAGGACCCATGCTAATCCAGACGTGGCTAGGATGCTGTTAGAAAATACTAAAAAACGCCCTGCATCGGTGTTTGATATTAAGGAGAAACATGTAAGTCAACTGGGCAAGGTTGCCAGATATCGAAATAAGGAATATTCAGAATTGCGCGCGGATGTTAGAGCGCATGGTGAAAATAGTGAACTTTTAGCCAAATACAAGGGCTCAGAGAATCTTAAAAGTGAATTAAGTTTCGGTGAGGTTTTAGAATTCGCGAAAGAAAAGGTTTCTGACGTAAGATTCATTCATACGTGGGCGGGAGAGCATGTCGGTAGGCCAGGAATCACTAAAGATGGTGCGCAGTTGTTAAAAGATAAGTTGAACGAATTCTCAAGGATCGCTGAAAAGACTAGGGGGCAGAAAGAGGAAGTGTTCAGTAGGGTTATAGAAGATCGACAGTATAAGAAAAATCAGGAAAATGCGATTGCCGGAGGTAAACCTAAAACTATTAAGCGAGACAATCAGAAACCTGGCTATAGGGGGTAAGCTACATCGCGTATTTATCTGTCCGACTAAACTGGATGGCACCGAAAGTGCTAACAGCCATCCAGTTTTTTGCCAGCCATTACATGTTAACCATGGCGAGTTGTCAGGCTGATTAATAACAAACCCTCACCCCAACCCACTCACCCGCGCAAACTCAACCAACCCACCGTCATGGTCAAGTCCCAACTTGTCCATGGCGGTTCTTTTTTGGCGGCTGATGGTTTTTTCGCTGCGGTTCAACTGCGCAGCAATCTGCCGGCCGGAGAACCCCTGGACAAACAACCTCACCACCTCCAGTTCACGCTCGGAAAGGCTGGCCAGTGGCAGGCGTGTGCCGCTGGCGGGCAAGGCGTGGGTTTCCAGCAGGGTGGCAAAGGTTGGACACACGTACAGACGCCCTTTAACCACCGTTTGCACCGCCCGCTTCAGCTCACTCAGGGGGCTGCGCTTGTCGAACAAACCACCAACGCCTGTGTTGAGCAGCGCTTGCAACAGTGAAGGGTTACGCAGCGTAGTCATCACGATCATCGGGATATGGCCGAAGTGGCGTTTGAGGTAACCCATCAAGGCCAATCCATCGGGCAAGCCTGCGTAGGGCATCGAGTAGTCGCTGATCAGCAGGTCGCAGGGGGTGTGCTGCAAAAGCCCGATCAGCTCTTTGGCATTATGGGCTTTGGCCACAATCGAGAGCGCCGGTGGCGTCGGCGTGGACAGGGCGATTTCGGCTCCCGCCAGCACGACCGGGTGATCGTCCGCGAGGATGATGCGTAGCGGGCTGCCGGGGCGGTGCCCGTACGATACGGGCGTATCGTCACAGGCACTGTCGCTGGGGGTTGAAGGAGTTGAGCAATGAGGCGTTTGATGCGGGTTCATGAAATGTCTCAACAGAGGGCGATGACACGCAGACCACTGTGGAGACACCGGTTCAAGGCATATGAATCAAACCCTGCTCCAGCGCCATGACCATGGCGATCCAGCGCGACCTCACACCGAATTTTCGGCGAATGTTGCAAAAGTGATAATTCACACCGGCCTCGGTACAACTGACGATCTGGCCGATCTCCCATGACGACTTGCCGGCGGCGCTCCACTGCAGGATTTCCTTTTCCCGGGTGGTGAGTTTGATCGCTTGTGGTGGCTTGCTCTCCCGGGGCACGAAGTTGACAGCAGTTGGCGATGATCGAACTGACACGGAATTGGTGCGATACATAATTGAATCTCCCATTCATCATCATTGACGGCGTGGGCGCGGCGGAATCCTCCTACTGCATGAAGGTGTGGTTCGCGCGGCCGCCCTACAGACACGGATATAGGCTGTAGGCACGACTCCCTTATAGCGCGATAAAACCCTCATGGAACCTGTCAGAAATTACAGGTGGCCGACTTTAGTTGAGAACCGGCGAAAAGACTGTCGGCTAATGCATCCTGATTTGTAGGAGACATCGCCGTCCTCATGAAGCCTACGTACCTTGTGGTAATTTTTTGATTGGACGGGCTTTTTTGTCGTGGACACCAGCGGGTGTGCCGAAAAAAGCACGGGCAAAAAAAACGGATGGGCACAGTCCGATCCCGCGTGCGGTGTAATGCCCGTCCGTCGAATTGAACGCCTGGCAGGTGCCTGCCAGGTTGCTGCCGGTGATCTGCAACGGCTTCGGGTTGCCAGTAGCAGAAAGAACCAGGCGTTCCACTAACAGTTCTGTCAGTGGTGCCGTAACAGCAAGCAATATCTAATGGCAGGCATAACAATCATTGCCTGAGGACTGTGCTGTGGTCGACCGTGAACATCCATCCGCATTGCCGCAACTGACATATGTTGCTCTTCCGGTCACGATTGCTGCGACCCCGCAATCAGAGTCGTCCATCAGCGTCATTTGGGGTTACATGGCCGGCGGCGGGCACACCGGTACTCGATTGCTGTGGGAGACAGAAGGGGGGATGGTCGGCGGGTTCGATGTCCCGATCAGTTCATTACGCTATGTCCTCACCGGCCTCAAACCTGATACTCGATACACGATAAAAGCCTTCGGGCTCAAGGGTAGCGAGGTCTCTCCCGGCAGCAAGGATGCGCAGGCCACCACCAAACCCGCATCCTCGCTGCCGGCCAGCCCGACGAATCTCGCCACGGCGCCTACGAAGGACACCATCTCATTGACCTGGTCCGGCCCCGCGAACGCCTCCATCTACAAGCTCAGCTATGGCCGGGCACCCAGTGGACCGGTGATTCGCAACGAAACAACCATGAGCATGGCGTACACGTTCAATGGATTGAGCGCGGGCACCTTGTATTACTTCGAAGTTCGTTCATCCAACAATGTGGGCGACTCGGCACCGGCGCGCATAACCCAACAGACGTTGCAGGTGCCCTCAATGCCTGGGGGGCTGCGAGCGACCGCTTCCATTTCAGCGATGGCCGTGGAGTGGTCTGCCTCCATCGGTGCGGTCGACTATGTGATTCGTTTTGGAGTAGAACCCGGTGGTCCCGTGACGACGCTGACCACGCAGCTATTGCGGCATCCGCTGGAAAACCTGATCAAAAATACGCTTTATTTTATCGAGGTCAGTGCTCGTAACCACAACGGTGAATCAGCCCCGGCACGCACCACCCAGAAGACCCTTGATGGCCCGCCACTGCCTCCCAAACCTGGCAGCCTGCACGTCGTCACCACCCATGATGCTGTCAGTATCGTTTGGGCCCCACCGCAATCGGCCGGCTACCTGGTCAGCATCGGAATCGAAACTGCGCAACGCGAGGTTTTCGCTACAGAAGCCACGCCGTACATGAACCATCGCTTTCAAGGCCTGCGTCCCGACACTCGATATTTCATTGAGGTGCGTGCAACCAATGCCAGTGGTGAATCCGAACCCTCCCTGGCCAGTGCGTCGACCCCAACTTTTCAGGCCCCTCAAGACCTTTCCGTCGATGGACTCACAGATGATTCAGCGCGCTTGAGCTGGCGTGCGAATGCGGATTACACGACACAGACGCAATATGAGATTTATCTGGGCAATCAGCTTCTGATGACGCAAACCGAAAGCACCTGCCGGATCACCGGGCTGATCGAGCAGAGCGGGTATGAAGCCAAAGTGCGAGCCAAAGGCATCGGGAAATACGGCTTGGGGGACTATTTCTCCGGGTTCGTGTCGAAGCGATTCAACACACCGGCTTACGATGGCGTCCGCATCTGCGCGCCCGGAAACTTGAGTTGCACTCGCAACACCGCCACAACCGTGTTGCTCAGTTGGGACGATTCCTACGAAAGGTGCGATTTGTGTCCCAATGCCGTGGGCTATGAGGTATCCGGAGCCGGCATCGCGACCATCAACGTGGCGCGACCGCCGTGCGAAATATCCGGCTTGAGCACCGATCGCCAGTACCTGTTTTCGGTTCGGGCACGTGCAGGCGGGAACAACGTTTCGTCGCCAGCCGATTGTTTGATCGGTGCGTGTCCGGACACGCCATCCTCTTTGCAAGTTACCGGCATTACGGGCACTGGCGCAACGCTGGCATGGTCGATCCCGGCGGGCAACGTGGCCGTGGCCGATTACCTGGTTGCCTGCGATGGTTGGTTCGTTGGTGCAACCCGTGAAATGGAATACACCTTCTCGTTGTTGGAGCCCGGAAAGACTTACCGCGTGGAGGTCCGGGCGCGCAGTGGAGCAGGAGGACTGTCTGCCCCGGTGACCGCGACATTCACCACAGGCGATACATCAAATTCACCGCGCAATCTGCACGTCACGGAGAATGAAAGCCACAGGGTCTCCATTGTCTGGGACCCGCCATTGGGGCCTTCGCCGATTGGCTACAGGGTCAGTGTGCTGTGGACGCCAACCGACGTTATCCAGCCAGAACACACCCTGTTCAACCTGATCCCCGGATTGCCACTCAATATCGCCGTGTGCAGTCGTTTTGCAGCAGACGTTGTGTCGGATTGGGTGTATGTCCAGGTCTTGCCGAAACCTTAGCGCGAGGCCTGGCTTCCCAGATCACGCCAATGCACTCAACCACGCCGAACCCAGCAGTAACAGCGCCATGAAGCGATTGAACCGTTGCATCGCGTGGGGTGAGCGCAACCAACGGCTGGAGCCCGCGCCGAGCAATGCCCAAACCCCGAGGCAGGGCAATGAAATCAGGAAAAACGCCAGGGACAGGTACATCACATGCACAAGCCGGTCTTCACCCACCCCGGCGAACACACTGACCACCGCCAGCGCCATCATCCAGGTTTTCGGGTTGATCCATTGCAAGCCGGCCGCGCCGAGCAAACCAAGGCGCTGCCCGGCCTGCGCAGTGGCAGTGGCAGTGGCAATGGCAACGGCAGGGGCGCGATAGATTTGCCAGGCCAGAAAACTCAGCCATGCCACGCCAGCCCACTGCATGAGCGTTTGCAGCTGGGGCCATTGAGTCAGTGAAGAACCGGCACCCGTACCCACCAAAAGCACAAGCATCGCGGCGCTGGCGCAAGCGCCAAGGATGATCGGAACCGCAGCGGCCAAACCGAATCGGGCGCTGTTGCTCAGCACCAGAATATTGGTCGGACCGGGGGTGATCGACGCCACAAAGGCGAACAGCAGAAAGGGCAGCAACGTCGGGAAAGAGGACAGCATCGCAGGCAGACTCCGGTGAAAATCAGTACGTTGATCTTCACAGTCGCCGGTATTACCTGTCTGGAAGATTTGAGCAGCGCTTGCGGTACAGCGCCGGCGTCAGGCCGTAGGCGCGCATGAACCAGCGCCCAAGATGGCTCTGGTCGGCAAAGCCCAGCGCCATCGCCACCGCTGCCGGCTGTTCGCCACGGGCCAGCATCCGCCGCGCCGTGGCCAGGCGCAATTGCACCAGATACGCGTGGGGCGCCATTCCATAGGCCGCCTTGAACGCGCGGGTCAGGCGGAAGCGGTCGACGCCAGTGACTACTGCCAGTTGATCGAGGCCGATGTCGTATTGCGCGTTGGCATGCAGGTATTCCCGGGCTTTCTGCGCCACCCGTGGCAGACGCGGGTCCTGGCCATCGCGGGCGCGCCAGTGCAAATGGCTGGTCAGGCGTTCGAGCAAGCCGTCGAGGGCGGTCTGGCGGACGATCTTCAGTTCACCGCGATGCAGGGTCTCAAACGCCAGGCTGGTGGCCTGGGCCAGGCGCGCATCGCTGGCCAGAGTGGCGGCGAAGCTCAGCTGGCTGTTGTCGGGGGCATGATCGAACACGGCGCCGAGTTCGCGCTGCAACCACTGTGGGTCGAGGTACAGCATGCGGTAGGTGAAACCGTCGGCGGTCGGCGCTTCACCGTCATGGATGTCACCCGGTTCAAGCAGAAACACCTTGCCCGGCGTGCTCTGGTGCCTGGCCCGTCGGCAATTGAATTGCTGGACCCCTTGCTCGGTGACGCCCACCAGATAGCTGTCATGCCAGTGCGGGTCGTAGGCGTGGCCTTCGAAATGCGCGCGCAGGGTCTCGATGCCGGTGTCGGCATCCTGGGCCAGGTCGATCCAGTTGTGAGCACTCATGGGGCACCTGCGAAACGGTTTGCCGGACTATTTAACGCCTCGGCCAGGGCCATGCCTAGAACGTTTGTGCAGTCATCAGCCGAACAGGCCGGCGGCGATGTTGATCGAGAACCCGAGAATCGCGGTGTTGAACACAAAACCGATCAACGACTGCGCGAGCACGATCTTGCGCATGTCCCGCGTGGCCACGCCGACATCCGAGGTTTGCACCGCCACGCCGATGGTGAACGAGAAGTACAGGAAGTCCCAGTAGTTGGGGGTCGTCAGCCCTTCGGCAAAACGCAGCGCCGGCTCCTTGCCGTCCCAGATGTAATAAAGTCGGGCGTAATGCAGGCTGAAGATGACCCCGATCAGTAGCCATGAACCGATGACGGTCAGGGCGGTGAAGCCGTAATGCAAAAGCTTGCGCGTGGTTTCCAGGTCTTTGCTGCCGGCCAGTTCGAAGGTGATCGTCGCCAGGCTGGCCAGCGCCGCAATGCACACCAGCGCCAGCACCAGCCCGGCGTTTTCGTCTTCGATTTCGGCAATGCGTTTCACATCAGGCGCTTTCGAACGCACGGTGAGCCAGAGCATCAGCAGCAGATAGATCCAGACGCCGGCATTCCAGCCGAAGAGGATCTTGCTGATGGGCGAATCCGATGGAACCAGAATGCCCACCGCGATGCCCAGCAGGATGGCGGCGGACAGGCGAGGGTGGGTGCGGGTGAGGAAGGACATGGAGGCTCGATGGGTTGGGGCTTTGCAAACACCTTAGCCCAGGTGAACACAATCTTGAAACCACAGAGGTCTCCTTGTAGGAGTGAGCCTGCTCGCGATAGCTGTGTGTCAGTCGACGATGATGTTGACTGATAGTCCGCCATCGCGAGCAGGCTCGCTCCTACAGAGGTTATTGTTTTGTCAGGTGTTTTTGTGGCGTTTGCGCACCAGTTTCATCACCACCACAAAAAACACCGGCACGAACACCACGGCCAGCGTCGCCGTGATCATCCCGCCGATCACCCCGGTGCCGATGGCCTGTTGGCTCGCCGAGCTGGCGCCGGTGGCGATCGCCAGCGGCACCACGCCAAGGATGAACGCCAGGGAGGTCATGACAATTGGCCGCAATCGCAGGCGTGCCGCTTGCAGGGTGGCGACGACCAAGTCGTGGCCTTCGTCGTACAGGCTCTTGGCGAACTCGATGATCAGGATCGCGTTCTTCGCCGACAGACCGATGATGGTGATCAGCCCGACCTTGAAGAACACGTCGTTGGGCATCCCGCGCAAGGTCACGGCCAGCACCGCACCGAGCACGCCCAGCGGTACCACCAGCAGCACCGAGGTCGGAATGGACCAGCTCTCGTACAACGCCGCGAGGCACAGGAACACGATCAACAGCGACAGCCCCAGCAGGATCGGCGCCTGGCTGCCGGACAAACGTTCCTGCAGCGACAACCCGGTCCATTCCTGGCCCAGGCCCGCCGGACCTTGTGCCACCAGCCGTTCGATCTCGGCCATGGCCTCACCGGTGCTATGGCCCAGGGTCGGTTCACCGGAAATACTGATCGCCGGGTAGCCGTTGTAGCGGGTCAACTGCGCCGGGCCCTGGGTCCACTTGGCCTGCACGAAGGCTGACAAGGGCACCATTTTTCCGTGGGTGTTGCGTACGTGGATCTTCAGCAGGTCTTCCACCTGGCTGCGCTGGTCGCCCTCGGCCTGCACCACCACGCGCTGCATCCGCCCCTGATTGGGGAAGTCGTTGATGTAGGCCGAGCCCACGGCCGTGGACAGCACGTTGCCGACGTCGGCGAAGGACACTCCCAGCGCGTTGGCCTGCTTGCGGTCGACCACCAGTTGCACCTGCGGCGCTTCGGCCAGGGCGCTTTCACGCACGTTCATCAGGATCGGGCTTTTTTGCGCCGCCGCGAGTAATTCGGTGCGGGCTTCCATCAAGTTTTCATGGCCGAGACCGCCGCGATCCTGCAGGCGAAACTCGAATCCGCTGGACGTACCCAGGCCATCCACGGGCGGCGGCAGCACGGCAAACGTCACCGCGTCCTTGATCTGGCTGAGGGCGACGTTGGCCCTGTCGGCAATCGAAGCCGCCGAATCGTCGCTGCCTCGCTCGGACCAGTCTTTTAGCGTGCTGAACGCCAGCGCCGCATTCTGCCCGCTGCCGGAAAAGCTGAAACCCAGAATCACCACGCTGTCGCGAATGCCCGGCTCGCCGGCGTTGTGCGCTTCAACCTGCTCGGCCACCTGCACCGTGCGATTCTTGCTCGCACCCGGCGGCAACTGGATGTCGGTGATGGTGTAACCCTGGTCTTCTACCGGCAGGAACGAGGAGGGCAAGCGACTGAAAGCCAGGCCCAGACCGATCAGCAGCACGCCGTAGATCAGCAGGTAGCGCCCGGTGCGTTTCAACGCGTAGGCGACCCAGCCCTGATAACGGTCGGTCAGTTGTTCGAAGCGACGGTTGAACCAGCCGAAGAACCCGGTCTTTTCATGGTGCTCGCCTTTGGCAATCGGCTTGAGCAACGTCGCGCACAGGGCCGGTGTCAAGGTCAGGGCGAGGAAGGCCGAGAACAGGATAGAGGTGGCCATCGACAGCGAGAACTGCTGGTAAATCACCCCGACCGAGCCCTGCATGAACGCCATCGGAATGAACACTGCGACCAGCACCAGGGTGATGCCGATGATGGCCCCGGTGATCTGCTGCATGGCCTTGCGCGTGGCTTCCTTGGGCGACAGGCCCTCGGTGGCCATGATCCGCTCGACGTTCTCCACCACCACGATGGCGTCGTCCACCAGAATGCCGATGGCCAGCACCATGCCGAACATGGTCAGCACGTTGATCGAAAACCCTAGCGCCAGCATCGTCGCAAAGGTGCCCATCAGCGCCACCGGCACCACCAGGGTCGGAATCAGCGTGTAGCGGATGTTTTGCAGGAACAGGAACATCACCGCGAACACCAACAGCATGGCCTCGCCGAGGGTGTAGACCACCTTGGTGATCGAAACCTTGACGAAAGGCGAGGTGTCGTACGGGATCGAGTACTCGACGTTCGCCGGGAAGTAGCGCTTGAGTTCATCCATCTTCGCCCGCACCAGGGTCGCGGTGTTCAGCGCGTTGGCACCGGGCGACAGTTGCACGGCGACGGCGGTGGACGGCTTGCCGTTCAGGCGCGTGGAAAACTGGTATTCCTGGCTGCCGATCTCGACCCGCGCCACATCGGTGATGCGCACGGTCGAGCCGTCCGGATTGGCCTTGAGGACGATGTCGGCAAACTCTTCGGGGGTCGAGAGCTGACCCTTGACCAGAATGGTCGCGGTGATTTCCTGGGTGGTGCGGGTCGGCAGATCGCCGATGCTGCCCGCCGACACCTGGGCGTTTTGCGCGACGATGGCGGTGTTGACGTCCGCCGGCGTCAGGTTGAAGGCGAGCAGTTTCTGCGGGTCGATCCAGATCCGCATCGCCCGTTCCGCGCCGTACAACTGCGCCTTGCCGACGCCGTCCAGACGCTTGACCTCGTTCATCACGTTGCGCGCCAGGTAATCGCTGAGCGCCACGTCGTCGAGTTTGCCGTCGCTGGAGGTCAGGGTGATCAGTAGCAGGAAACCGGAGGAGACTTTCTCCACCTGCAATCCTTGCTGGATGACCGCTTGCGGCAGGCGTGACTCCACGGCTTTGAGGCGGTTCTGCACATCCACCTGGGCCAGTTCCGGGTTGGTGCCCGGCTGGAAAGTGGCCTTGATGGTGGCGCTGCCCAGGCTGCTCTGTGATTCGAAATACAACAGGTGATCGGCGCCGTTGAGCTCTTCCTCGATCAGGCTGACCACGCTCTCGTCCACGGTTTGCGCCGAAGCGCCCGGGTACACGGCGTAGATTTCGATTTGTGGCGGCGCAACATCCGGGTATTGCGCCACCGGCAGTTGCGGAATAGCCAGCGCACCGGCCAGCAGGATGAACAGGGCAACCACCCAGGCGAACACCGGGCGGTCGATAAAGAACTGCGGCATAAAGAAGCGTCCTGCTTACTGACCAGTCGCCTGGGCAAGTGGAAGAGGGGTGTCGTCGATTTGCACTTTCTCGCCGGGACGGGCGTGCTGCAGGCCCTCGATGACGATACGGTCGCCTGCTTTCAGGCCGCCGGTGACGATCCAGCGGTCGTTCTGCACCGCGCCCAGTTCGACCGGTTGTTGCCCGACCCGCTGTTCGGCGTCGAGCAGCAGCACCTGGGCGATGCCGGCGCTGTCGCGCTGGATGGCCCGTTGCGGCACGCTGATACCCTGCTGGTTGACCGCTTGTTCCAGGCGTACGCGCACGAAACTGCCGGGCAGCAAGTCGAGGTCGGGGTTGGGGAACTCGCTGCGCAGGATGATCTGGCCGGTGCCGGGGTCGACAGTGATGTCGCTGAACAGCATTTTGCCCGGCAGCGGGTAGAGGCTGCCGTCATCCTGAATCAGCGTGGCCTTGGCCTGGTCCTGGCCGACCTGCTGCAACTGGCCGGAACGGAAGGCGCGGCGCAGTTCGTTGAGTTCACGGGTGGACTGGGTCAGGTCGGCGTGAATCGGGTTCAGTTGCTGAATCAGCGCCAGCGGCGTGGTTTCGTTCTGCCCGACCAGTGCGCCTTCGGTGACCAGCGCGCGACCGATACGCCCGGAAATCGGCGCGGTGACGGTGGCGTATCCGAGGTTCAGCTTCGCCCGTTCCACGGCAGCTTTATTGGCCGCGACATCGGCGGCGGTTTGCCGTGCGTTAGCCCGGGCGTTGTCGTAGTCCTGACCGCTGATGGCCTTGTCGTCGATCAACTGGGCGTAGCGCTGCTCCTGCAGCCTGGCCTGGAACGCATTGGCCTCGGCCTTGCGCAACGCCGCTTCGGCACTGTCCAGGTCAGCCTTGAACGGCGCGGGGTCGATGCGGAACAACACATCGCCCTGTTTCACGTCGCTGCCTTCGCGGAAGGTGCGCTGCAAGACCACGCCAGCCACGCGGGCACGCACTTCGGCCATGCGCGGTGCGGCAATCCGCCCGCTCAGTTCGCTGCTGATGGTCAGTGGCCGCGCTTCGATGGTCTCGATGCGAACCGTGGCCAGCGGCGCCTGTTCCTCGGCGTTCGAGGACTTGTCACACGCGCCCAGTGTCAACGCCAGTGCAATCAGACTGAGCCTGGCAAGCAGATTCTTCGACATGTAATACCCCAATAAAGACCCCCAGCATCCTACTGGGCGAAGGCGAGGGTAGCGGTGAAGCTTTGTTGGTGCTGTGTGAAATTGTGTAAGGGTTTTACTCAGATGGGCGTGAGGGCTATATCCTTCAGTTCTTGATTTCTATTGCGCCTGAGAGATCGCTTTCGCGGGCAAGCCCGCGAAGAGGCCGGAACAGACGCTAAAGCACTTTCTGGAAACACCCCATGCCCAACATCCTCCTGGTCGAAGACGACACCGCCCTCGCCGAACTGATTGCCAGCTACCTGGAACGCAACGGTTATTCCGTCAGCGTGATCGGTCGCGGTGACCATGTGCGCGAACGTGCGCGGCTCAATCCGCCGGACCTGGTGATCCTCGACCTGATGCTGCCCGGCCTCGACGGCCTGCAAGTCTGTCGCCTGCTGCGTGCCGATTCGGCGACCTTGCCGATCCTGATGCTTACCGCCCGCGACGACAGCCACGACCAGGTCCTGGGCCTGGAAATGGGAGCCGACGACTACGTCACCAAACCCTGCGAGCCGCGGGTGCTGCTGGCCCGGGTGCGGACCTTGCTGCGCCGTAGCAGCCTCAGCGAGCCGCAGACCGCCAACGACCGCATTCTGATGGGCAACCTGTGCATCGATTTGTCCGAACGCACCGTGACCTGGCGCGAGCAATTGGTGGAGTTGTCCAGCGGTGAGTACAACCTGCTGGTGGTGCTGGCCCGGCATGCCGGCGAAGTGTTGAGCCGCGACCAGATCCTGCAACGCCTGCGCGGTATCGAATTCAACGGCACCGACCGTTCGGTGGACGTGGCGATTTCCAAGCTGCGACGCAAGTTCGACGACCACGCAGGAGAGGCGCGCAAGATCAAGACCGTGTGGGGCAAGGGTTACCTGTTCAGCCGTTCCGAGTGGGAATGCTGAGCCGATGTTCAGAATCCTCTTTCGTTTGTACCTGGTGACCATCGTCTCGTTCAGCGCCGCGATCTACCTGGTGCCGGATCTGGTGGTCAAGGTGTTCCACGAGCGCTTTGTCACCTACAACCTCGATTACTCGCGAGGGCTGCAAACGCTGATCGTCAAACAGTTCCACGGGGTCCCGGCCGAACAGTGGCCGACCCTGGCCGCTGAAATGGACAAGGACTTCTCTCCTCTGCACATCGTGCTCAGCAGCAATGACGACAGCAGCCTGACCCCTGATGAACGGCAGCGCTTGCGCCGCGGCGAGAACGTCGTGCGCGTGGGCGACTGGGGCTGGCGCACGCTGGCGGTCGCGCCGCTGAATGAGCGCACCGTGGTGCAGATGGTCGTGCCACCGGACCCGCTGGACGTCAACCTGTTGTACTGGAGCATCAACGTCCTGATCGGCGCGACCATGCTCGCGTGCCTGCTGCTGTGGCTGCGCCCGCACTGGCGTGACCTGGAACGCCTCAAGGGCGCGGCCGAACGCTTTGGCAAGGGCCACTTGGGCGAGCGCACGCAAATCTCCCCGAGTTCCAACATCGGCAGCCTGGCCAGTGTGTTCGACACCATGGCCGGCGATATCGAGAACCTGCTCAACCAGCAGCGGGACTTGCTCAATGCGGTGTCCCACGAATTGCGCACGCCGTTGACGCGCCTGGACTTCGGCTTGGCGCTGGCCCTGTCCGACGACTTGCCGGCGGCCAGCCGTGAGCGCCTGCAAAGCCTGGTGGCGCACATTCGTGAACTCGATGAGCTGGTACTGGAGCTGCTGTCCTACAGTCGCCTGCAAAACCCGGCGCGGCTGCCGGAGCAGGTCGAAGTGTCGCTGGATGAATTCATCGACAGCATTCTCGGCAGCGTCGACGAAGAACAGGAATCCCCGGAAATCGTCATCGACGTGCTGCTGCACGGCCAGTTCGAACGCTTCAGCCTGGACCCGCGCCTGACCGCCCGCGCCCTGCAAAACCTGCTGCGCAACGCCATGCGCTACTGCGAGAAGCGTATTCAGATCGGTGTGCAGGTCGATGCCGGCGGCTGTGAAATCTGGGTCGACGATGACGGCATCGGCATTCCGGACGACGAGCGCGAGCGGATCTTCGAACCCTTCTACCGCCTCGACCGCAGCCGCGACCGCGCCACGGGTGGTTTCGGCCTGGGACTGGCGATCAGCCGCCGCGCACTGGAGGCCCAGGGCGGCACACTGACGGTAGAAGCCTCGCCGCTGGGCGGGGCGCGGTTTCGGTTGTGGTTGCCGGCTTCGGCTTGACTGGCGCTCGGGATAGCGCTGCTCACGCGCTCAACCGCCCGCGCAACAGCTTCGCCATCTCCTCCAGATCCGCCATCGGCTGATGCCCGATCAGCATCCAGGCGTGTTCCATGTCAGCCCAATACACGATGTTCAGCTCGCGCCGCTGTTCCCGGGCGAAATGGCGGCTGCCGCTGTTGGAGCGGGTGACGCACAGCGCCATGGGGCCGTGCACCGGATCGAGGTAGGTAATCTGGGCGATGGGCACGCCGTCGTACTCGAGGATTTGCGCACGCTTGAACTCGGCACGGGGCAGGCTCAGTTTTGCCGGCGCGAGATCGAGGCCCAGGCGCGCATCGATGGTGCGCAGTTGTGCCCGTTGGGCGGCTTCATCGGCGGGCAAGTGATCCAGGGTTTCTGGCACGTAGAGCGCCATGTAATCGGCCACCAGGCCGCGCCAGTTGTGTGTCTGCTGACTCGCTTGCCAGCCGAGGAACAAACGGTCCGCCAGCACGCCGCCGGCCAGCAGCCCGGCCGCGGCGGCCAGGAACCAGCGTCGATTGAACCCGGGGCGGGCGGGTGAGGGC
>NZ_JAHBDI010000051.1:0-17004 GCF_019956275.1 Pseudomonas sp. GL-RE-26 | reverse complement strand
TACCTGGCCGAGCTTCATGCCTCAGCCCCGCACTATGTCCTGCCTCATCGGCGAGAGGAGCGTATTTATCCTCGCGCCATCCGGCTCAAATCACCGAAGTATCCGATCAGAAATAAAAATGCCAGTCAGCTTAACTGACTGGCATTAGGCGCAAGGGCCGGTTTATTTTTGTCCGAGATTTGCGTCGTGAGGGCCGGCCTCATCGCGAGCAGGCTCGCTCCTACAATTGGAATGCGTTCCCCTGTAGGAGCGAGCCTGCTCGCGATAGGGCCATCAGCCCCACCATAAAAACATCAGGCTGCCGCGAAACGCTTGTCCAGATAATCAATGATCACCTTGGACTCATACATCCAGGTGGTCTGGCCATTCTCTTCAATGCGCAGGCACGGCACCTTGATCTTGCCGCCTTGCTCGAGCAAGGTCTGGCGATCCTGTTCGTTGTTCTTCGCATCGCGAAGGGCCACCGGCACATTCAGGCGGCGCAGGGTGCGGCGGGTCTTCACGCAGAACGGGCAGGCGTGGAATTGATACAGCGTCAGGCCCTTGGCAGCCGAGTTGACCTGTGCCTGAACTTCCGCCGGGCGCTGCTTCTTGCCTGGGCGGGTAATGAAGTCAATGAAGATGATCAGTTGGCCAAGGCCGACACGAAGCGCTTTTACGAACACGTTGAAAGCCTCACGGTGCAAACGAAGAAGGGCGCGCAGCTTACCTGATTTTTTGCAGACGAAAAAAAACCAGCGATGAACGCCGGTTTTCTTCGTGCGACGAATTACTTGATGAGGCTGAGGAATTCGCTGCGGGTGGCAGCGTTCTCGCGGAACTCGCCGAGCATCACCGAGGTGATCATCGTCGAATTCTGCTTTTCCACGCCGCGCATCATCATGCACATGTGCTTGGCCTCGATCACCACAGCAACGCCCAGGGCACCGGTGACCTGCTGGACCGCATCGGCAATCTGGCGGCTGAGGTTTTCCTGGATCTGCAGGCGACGGGCGTACATGTCGACGATCCGCGCGACCTTCGACAGGCCCAGGACCTTGCCGCTCGGGATGTAGGCGACGTGAGCCTTGCCGATGAACGGCAGCAGGTGGTGTTCGCACAACGAGTACAACTCGATGTCCTTGACCAGCACCATTTCGCTGTTGTCGGAGCTGAACAGGGCACCGTTGGTGACCTCTTCCAGTGTCTGTTCATAGCCGCGGCAGAGGTACTGCATGGCTTTGGCGGCACGTTTTGGCGTGTCGAGCAGGCCTTCGCGGGAAACGTCCTCGCCGAGCTGACCGAGGATCGCCGTGTAATTCTGTTCCAGGGACATGAAACTACCTGTGGGATTTTACGCAAAGGGCAAGGGTACGGTGACGGACACGACGCTGCAAGCGTGACGCGTCAGCTTTACTCGTCGCGACCTTCCATCATGGTGCGTTTGAGCATCACATAAACCGCGCCGGCACCGCCGTGTTTCGCCTGGCACGAGGTGAAGCCTAGCACCTGTGGATGCTGGCGCAGCCAGGTGTTGACGTGGCTTTTGATCATCGGCCGCTTGCCGTCAAGGCGAACAGCCTTGCCATGGGTGACGCGCACGCAGCGGATTTCGAATTTGGTGGCTTCGGCCAGGAACGCCCAGAGGGTTTCCCGGGCCTTTTCCACGCTCATACCGTGCAGGTCGAGACTGCCCTCGAACGGAATCTGTCCGATCTTGAGCTTGCGCATCTGGCTTTCCTGCACGCCATCGCGAGCCCACATCAGCTCGTCTTCAGGGCCGACGTCGATGACGAACTGATCAGACAGCCCGTCAACGGTGGTGGATTCGGTGCGTACGGTGGCCGCTAGACGCAGCTTGGCAATCTGCGCGCGGTCAGCCTTGGGTTTGCCGGTTTCAGCGCGATCGTGCTTGATCGGCTTGACGCCTTGGATCGCGCTTTTGAACAGGGAAAAATCGTCGTCTTGCATGTCAGCCTCCGCGAAGGGCGGCCAGTTTACCCAACTCGAAGCGAATCGGGCGCGACAAAAACGCGCGCGACGCCAGGCTCAGTCGTGTTTTTTCATCAGGTGCGGCGACATGGCCAGTTCCCGAGACTGCCGCGAGCGACGACGGCAACGGCGCCACAGCCAGACACCGAGGTACAGCACGAACAGGCCGATGGCCAGGATCACGGCAGCACCGGTGCGGCTTGTGTTCAATTCACCCAGGGCGGGTGCGTGGCCGAGCAGGCTGGCGGCACCGGCCATGGCGAGCAACACGCCGCACATCGCCAGCAACGCCGCGAACGTCGCGCCGATTCGAAAACGCCAGTTGCTTTGGCCTTTGGGCCGCAAGCGGCGAGCGTCAAAACCATCGGATAACTTCATTCCGACCTTCCTCAATGGGTATCGGCCCTTCGACCGGGAGTTGACCGGGATGTTCCTGAGGCTAAGACAATTACGGCAAATGGGAGGCTTTTGCGGATGAGCGGCGTTCCAGGCCGCTCATTGAGCGTCGATCAGATCAGTTCGCGGGTCAGCGCGAGGGTGGCGAAGTTGTCGCCCATGATCGCCATTTCCGTCTGATGAACGTGTGCGGCACTGAGCACGCCGCCCTTGTAGGGCAGGTCGCGGGTGGCGCAGGCGTCTTCCACCAGGGTGCAGCGAAAGCCCAGGTTCTTGGCGGCGCGCACCGTGGTGCTGACGCTGGAATGGCTCATGAAACCGCAGACGATCAGGTCAAGGGCACCGAGGTCTTCCAGGCGTTTTGCCAGTTCGGTGCCGTGAAACGCGCTTGGCAACAATTTGCCGATGACGGTTTCATCGCTCTGTGGCTCCAGGCCCGGAATGAACTCACCACCTACACCCTGGGGGTTGAACAACCCGCCGAGCGTGCCGAGGTGGCGGACATGCACGATCGGCCGGCCGGCGGCGCGGGCAGCGGCGAGCAGTTGCTTGATGTTCGCGACAGCTTCATCCATGCCGCTCAGGGCCAGGGGACCGCTGAGGTATTCTTTCTGGGCATCGATGATGACCAGTGTGGCATGGCTCAGATTGGCCGCTGCATAACCGCGGCCGCTGAGTTGAAACATCGTTTTTGGAACAGACATTCTGGGGCTCCTTGGAGTGGGGCTTTTGCGCTATTGTCCTCTGGCTGAGCGGTTCTGTGAATCGCTACGATCACAGGTGCCGTCGTTGCTGGCCTGTAGCCTTGTCAATAGTCACGTTTTGTTCAATAGCCTAGCGAAAAAATGGATAACTCCTACATTTGAATCGGTAGTTTCCCGCGTCGTCGTGACGTCGTTTGACTGGTAGAATCGCCCGTCGATTTTTCTGGAGTTTGCCGTCGTGATCACTTCCCGCCTTCGCACCCTGCGTGACCATATCCGTTGGGCCGTCAGCCGCTTCCATGGGGAGGATCTATTTTTCGGCCATGGCACTGACAACGCCTGGGACGAAGCCCGGCAATTGGTGTTGGGCGCGCTGCACCTGCCGTGGGAAATCGCCGACAGCTACCTCGACTGTAATCTGGAAGAGGACGAAGTAGTTCACCTGCAGCTTTTGCTCAAGCGCCGCGTCGAAGAGCGGGTGCCTACCGCGTATCTGCTGGGCGAGGCCTGGTTCTGTGGCATGTCGTTCATCGTCGATGAGCGCGTTTTGATCCCGCGTTCACCTATCGGCGAGTTGATCGAAAACCGTTTTACCCCGTGGCTGGCTACCGAGCCGGCGCGGATTCTCGACCTGTGCACCGGTTCCGGCTGCATCGGCATCGCCTGCGCCTACGAGTTCCAGCATGCCGAAGTGGTGTTGGCGGACCTGTCGTTCGAAGCACTGGAAGTGGCCAATCAGAACATCGAGCGCCATGGTGTCGATGAGCGCGTGTACACGGTGCAGGGCGACGGTTTCGAGGGTTTGCCGGGGCAGCGTTTCGACCTGATCGTGTCGAACCCGCCCTACGTCGATGCGGAAGATTTCGCCGACATGCCGGACGAATACCAGCACGAACCGGAATTGGGCCTGGCCTGTGGTGATGACGGTTTGAACCTGGTGCGGCGCATGCTCGCCGAGGCGGCGGATCATCTGACCGAGAAGGGCTTGCTGATTGTCGAAGTGGGCAACAGCCAGGTGCACGTCGAGGCGTTGTACCCGGAAGTCGACTTCGCCTGGCTGGAGTTCGAGCGTGGCGGCCATGGTGTGTTCATGCTGAGCGCGCAGCAATGCCGTGAGCATCAGGCGTTGTTTGCTTCCCGCGTCTGACCGGGCATTTGTGGCGAGGGGGCTTGTCGGAGCGCCGAACCGCCCCGTTCGAGCGCGAAGCGGTCGTAAAACAGCTACCACAGGCTTACCTGGATAAATCTGGTGGGAGGGTTCAGGGCTGCTTTGCAGCCCAACGGGGGCAAGCCCCCTCGCCACAAAGTGCAGTAACTCAAGCCTTCAGCGGTGCGTGGCAATCCAGATCAACAACCCCGCCTGAAACACCGCAAACGCCACCAGGCAGGTGATGGTGAATCGCAGCCCGGCGTCTTCGCGTTTGTACTTGCTGACTTTCTCTTCGTGTTTCTTGAGTTTGACTTCCTGCTCGGCCAGGTTCTGCTCGGCTTGCTGGAGCATCTGCGCCGCCTCGAGAATTTCCACGACCTGCAGTTTTTCGCTGTTCCAGTCGCCAGAAAGGTCGCCGACCTTGACCGGCTTGACGCTGCCTTTCAAATGCTGGGCATCGGCATACACCACGTCGAAACCGTGCGCATGCAAAAAATGATCGCGGCGCAGGCGGGTGTCTTCGTTCAGTGCATCCTTGTTGTTCAGGTCAAAGCCGTCGACGGTGTAGGTCGGCCAGCGCTTTTTCGCCCAGTTGATGCCCTGGGCCGCCATGTAGCGGCCAATGCCACGGTTCAGCGGTTCGATCTGCAAACCGCTTTCCGGTCCGAAATGCACGCGTTTTTCGGCGTGATCGACCCACACGTCCAGATGATTCTGTTCCTTGCGTACGCGCTGACTGGGCAGGGTGATGCTCATGCGCATCAGGCTGCGTTCCTTGTCGTTGCGTTCGGCATAGCCTAATTCGACAAAGCGCAATGGGCGTCCACCGGTGTTGCGGTCTGTCTGCAATGGCGCCAGACGGAGCATCTTGTGGTGCTCGACGTGGACGTCCGCCCAGGGCAGCTCGACCGCTGGCGGTGCGTCTTTTTCAGCGCTGGTGTCGGGTGAAGTCTGGGTGTCAGTCATAACGGCGAGATCCTGTCCAAGCTCAGCTTGTCGCCAACCAATGTGTTGGCGACAAAGGCTTATCGGCCGCTTTTTTCAAGACTGGAGGTTAACTGGCGCGAAGTCCGTCAATAAAACCGAGGATTCGCGTGCCCAGTTCCGCCGCCAGGGGCAACTGCGGGTCCTTATAGGAGGCCATCTGGCGTTTGACGTCGTTGGGCACGATGCGCATGACATGGTTCATGCCCTCGATCAGCGCCAGTTCGGCGTCCGGCTTGGCCGCCTTGAGCAGCCTTGCGTCATTGACGCCGACCTGGATGTCGTTGCTGCCCTGAATGATCAGCGCCGGCATCTTCAGCCTGGCAAACGCCGCGGCCGGGTCCTGGCGGAACAGGGAAATCAGGTAAGGCTGCACGCTCGGGCGGAAAATCGCTTGCAAGGGTGGCGGCACATTGTCGTCGGTTTTCCCGGCCTTGAGGCTGTCGAGCAGTTCATTGCTGCGTAGCATCAGCGGTGGGGGCAGGCGATTGCCCAGTTGCTCGCGAATGACCTGATCCACCGGCCTTGCGCTACCCGAGACAGAAATCACCGCGTCGGCATCGATGTCCGGGGCAGCGAGGCTGGCGATCAAGGCGCCTTCGCTGTGACCGAGCACAATCAATTGGCCGAAACGCGGATCGGTCTTGAGCTTGCGGCCCCAGGCCTGGGCGTCGCCCACGTAGGCGTCCACCGTCAGATTGCGTTCATCCGGGGTCGCGGCCAGGCTCGCCGCCACGCCGCGCTTGTCGTAGCGCACGCTGGCGATGTTGTGTTTGGCCAGCACCCAGGCCAGGCGCTTGAGGCTGTCATTGCGCCCGCCGTCGGTGTTGTTTCCGTCACGGTCCGTAGGGCCGGAACCGGAAATGATCAGGACAACCGGCACCGGATTGTCGGATTTTGGTAGCAACAGGGAGCCGAAAAGCTCGCCGGTGCCCGTATCCAGTGTGATAGGTCGTTGCAGGACGGTCGCCTGGGCGAAGCCGGAAATCAGGGTAAGGCTCAAGGCTAGAACTCGCAGCATCATCGCGCCATCATCAAGAAGATGCCGGTTGGACTCACAGGCACCCATAAGGTTCGAGGATGAACTACTCGGGTAGCCTGCGTATACTGGCGCGCATTACGTATTCAGGTTCATTTCACGGAGCGTCCTGCATGTCCGGCAATACCTACGGCAAGCTGTTCACTGTCACCACCGCGGGCGAAAGCCATGGCCCGGCGTTGGTCGCCATTGTCGATGGCTGCCCGCCGGGGCTGGAGATATCCCTGGAGGATCTGCAGTGTGACCTGGACCGCCGCAAGCCCGGCACCAGCCGCCACACCACCCAGCGCCAGGAAGCCGACGAAGTCGAAATCCTCTCTGGCGTGTTCGAAGGTCGCACCACCGGCTGCCCGATCGGCCTGCTGATCCGCAACACCGACCAGAAGTCCAAGGACTACTCGGCGATCAAGGATCTGTTCCGCCCGGCTCATGCCGACTACACCTACCACCACAAGTACGGTGAGCGCGACTACCGCGGTGGCGGTCGCAGTTCGGCCCGCGAAACCGCGATGCGCGTGGCGGCCGGTGCGATTGCGAAAAAATACCTGGCCAGCCAGGGCATCGTCATTCGCGGCTACATGAGCCAGCTCGGGCCGATCGAAATCCCATTCAAGACCTGGGATTCGGTCCAGCAGAACGCCTTCTTCAGCCCGGACCCGGACAAGGTGCCGGAACTGGAAGCCTACATGGACCAGTTGCGTCGGGACCAGGATTCGGTCGGCGCCAAGATCACCGTGGTCGCCGAAGGCGTGATGCCGGGCCTGGGTGAGCCGATCTTCGACCGCCTCGACGCCGAACTGGCCCATGCGCTGATGAGCATCAACGCGGTCAAGGGTGTGGAAATCGGCGCCGGTTTCGCCAGCGTCGCCCAGCGTGGCACCGAGCACCGCGATGAAATGACCCCGGAAGGTTTCCTCAGCAACAACGCGGGCGGCATTCTCGGCGGCATTTCCTCCGGTCAGCCAATCGTTGCTCACCTGGCGTTGAAGCCAACCTCGAGCATCACCACGCCGGGCCGCTCCATCGACATCCATGGCAACCCGGTGGAAGTGATCACCAAGGGCCGCCACGATCCGTGCGTCGGCATCCGCGCCACGCCGATTGCCGAGGCGATGATGGCCATCGTGCTGATGGATCATCTGCTGCGCCACCGTGGGCAGAATGCCGATGTGCGTGTGAGCACGCCGGTGCTGGGTCAGCTGTAAATGGCTGACTTCATGGTCGCAGCCGTCTGATGGCGACTGCGGCGCTCCCGTACTGGCGGCTCTCCAGTTTCTATCTGTTCTATTTCGCCTTGCTCGGTTCGACAGCGCCGTTTCTGGCGCTGTATTTCGATCACCTGGGTTTCAGCGCCGCGCGCATCGGCGAGCTGGTGGCGATCCCGATGTTGATGCGCTGCGTGGCACCGAACATCTGGGGCTGGCTGGGCGACTACACCGGTCGGCGGCTGGCCATCGTGCGCTTTGGCGCGGTGTGCACGCTGCTGACCTTTTCGCTGATTTTCGTCAGCAAGACCTACGCCTGGCTGGCGATGGTCATGGCCTTGCATGCGTTCTTCTGGCACGCGGTGTTGCCGCAGTTCGAAGTCATCACCCTGGCGCACTTACAAGGGCAGACCTCACGCTACAGCCAGATTCGCCTGTGGGGCTCGATCGGTTTCATCATCACCGTGGTCGCGCTGGGCCGTTTGTTCGAATGGCTGAGCCTGGACATCTATCCGGCGGCGCTGGTGCTGATCATGGTCGGCATCGTGATCAGCAGCCTTTGGGTGCCCAATGCCCAGCCGGCGCCGGGCAACCGGGTGACGGGGGAAGGATTCCTCAAGCAATTGCGCAGCCCCGGCGTGTTGGCGTTTTACGGCTGCGTGGCGCTGATGCAGATGAGCCACGGGCCTTATTATACGTTCTTGACGCTGCATCTTGAGCACCTGGGTTACAGCCGTGGTGTGATCGGCATGCTCTGGGCGGTGGGGGTGGTCGCCGAAGTTTTGATGTTCTTGGCCATGAGCAAAATCCTCGCGCGGTTTTCCCTGCGCCGGGTGCTGATGGCGAGTTTTCTGCTGGCGGCATTGCGCTGGTTGCTGCTCGGGTCGTTGGCCGAATTCCTTTGGGTATTGCTGTTTGCCCAGGTGCTGCACGCGGCGACATTTGGCAGCTTTCACGCCGCTGCCATTTCATTCGTGCAACGTAGCTTCGGCGCGCGCCAGCAAGGCCAGGGCCAGGCGCTGTATGCCGCATTGGCCGGCACCGGCGGTGCGTTGGGCGCGCTGTATTCCGGCTACAGCTGGAATGCCCTCGGCGCGGCATGGACATTCAGTATTGCCAGTCTCGCAGCCGTCGCGGCTGCCGTTATCATTGCCACACGCATGCAAGAGGACAGGCCATGAGCCTTACCCGTGAACAACTCGCCCAGGAAATCATCGACGCCGGGCGTTTTCTGTATGGCCGCGGCTGGTCGCCGGCCACCAGTAGCAATTACTCGACCCGCCTGTCGCCGACCGAAGCCTTGCTGACCGTGTCCGGCAAGCACAAGGGGCAACTGGGCATGGACGATGTGCTGGCCACTGACCTGTCGGGCAACAGCCTGGAGCCGGGCAAGAAACCGTCCGCCGAAACCCTGTTGCACACCCAACTCTACACCTGGCGCCCGGAGATCGGTGCGGTGCTGCACACCCACTCGGTGAACGCCACCGTGCTGTCGCGCCTGACGCCGCAAGACTTCATCGAATTCGAAGACTACGAACTGCAAAAGGCCTTCAGCGGTGTGACGACCCACGAATCCCGGGTGCGCGTGCCGATTTTCGACAACGACCAGGACATTGCGCGACTGGCCGCCAAGGTGCAGCCTTGGCTCGACGCCCATCCCGATTGCGTCGGCTACCTGATCCGTGGCCATGGCCTCTACACCTGGGGCGCGCGCATGAGCGATGCCCTGCGGCAGATCGAGGCCTTTGAATTTTTGTTCGAGTGCGAGTTGAAGGTGCGCTCGCTCTTTAAAGCATGAACTGTTAAGGAGTTGCCCTGATGAGCAGCCTGTCCGTCTATCACGTCTCCAGCCCTGAAATCCCCAACAAGGTGCTGACCCATTTCGAAGACATCGCCTCGACCCTGGCCGAGCAGGGCGTGCGTTTCGACCGCTGGCAAGCGGCGGCGAAGATCCAGCCGGGCGCCACTCAGGAAGAAGTGATTGCCGCCTACCAGGAACAAATTGACAAGCTGATGACCGAGCACGGTTACGTCACTGTCGACGTGATCAGCCTCAACAGCGATCACCCGCAAAAAGCCGAACTGCGTGCCAAATTCCTCGACGAACATCGCCACGGCGAAGATGAAGTACGATTTTTCGTCGCCGGCCGTGGCCTGTTTACCCTGCACATCGACGATTACGTCTACGCGGTGCTCTGTGAGAAAAACGACCTGATCTCGGTGCCGGCTGGTACCAAACACTGGTTCGACATGGGCGAACATCCGCATTTCGTCGCGATCCGTCTGTTCAACAACTCGGAAGGCTGGGTGGCCAATTTCACCGGCGAAGACATCGCCAGCCAATTCCCGCGCCTGGAGGACTGAGTCGATGCCGATCAAAGCGATTCTCACCGACATCGAAGGCACCACCAGCGCGGTGAGTTTTGTGTTCGACGTGCTGTTCCCCTATGCCGCCAAACATCTGCCGGCGTTTGTCCGTCAGCAGGCCGAGCGCGCTGACGTGGCCGAACAACTGGCCGCCGTGCGCCGCGACAGCAATGAACCGAATGCCGATGTCGAACGGGTCATCGAAATCCTGTTGGGCTGGATCGCTGAAGACCGCAAGGCCACGCCGTTGAAAGCGTTGCAGGGCATGGTCTGGGAGCAGGGCTATCAGGCCGGGCAGTTGAAGGGGCACGTGTACCCGGACGCCGTTGAAGTGCTCAAGCGCTGGCATCAGGACGGCTTTCAACTGTTTGTTTACTCGTCCGGCTCGATCCAGGCCCAGCGGCTGATCTTCGGCTGCTCGGAGGCGGGGGATCTCACGCCGTTGTTCAGTGGTTACTTCGATACGACGTCAGGGCCCAAGCGCGAGGCGCAGTCCTACGCCAACATCAGCCAGGCGATCAGCATTGAGGCGGGGCAGATTCTGTTTCTGTCGGACATCGTCGAAGAACTCGACGCGGCGCGCACGGCGGGGATGGCTACGTGCGGGCTGGCTCGCGAGGGCGGCGAACTGGCGGGGCATGTCACCGTGGACAGTTTTGCGCGGATAAATCCTGCTGCCTTCTAAGCACTACACAACTTGTAGGAGCGAGCCTGCTCGCGATAGCGGAGTGTCAGTCAACATCAATGTTGAATGACAGATCGCTATCGCGAGCAGGCTCGCTCCCACAGAGTTTTTCCCACATTTTCTACAGCGAGTGATAGGTCGGCAGGGCAAACCGTTGCTGGCTCTGCAGCATCGAAATCTGCGGCAGTTCACTGGCTTGTTCGGCGAGGTCGCGGCGAATCGCGCTGATGACCCACGTCAGTTGGTCGCCATTGTGCAATTGCTGGTAGGAAATCGAGCGCTTGAACACTTTGCCTTCGCCGCCGCTCAGGGTCAGCAGGATCCCGCCGTCAGGACGGGCCTGGGTGGTGACTTCGAAGTTGGAGAACAGGGACGAAAATTTTTCCTGAATCAGGTTCATGTCTTTCAGCTCCGTTGGCTCTTGAATAGCAAGCATACGGAGAGGGTTGCAGTGATTGTGCCAGCCTTGGTTGTTTATAAATAACCTTATAAAACAACAAATTAGTATCTATGGTGATTTTTGCTTTCGTGCATTCTGCATGAACGGCCATCGTGCATCCTGCATTTTGCGCGGTCGCTCGGCGATTCGATGGAACCATTGCGTGTGCGTGGGTTCAGGATCGGCCCTGTATCAACAGCGGATCAGATCGCAGATCAAGATCGCAGATACAAAACATTTCAAAAACCGCGTGTACAGCTCAAGAACCGTTGACGTATTTTCGGCCTCAGTCATCGCAGCCCGACAATAAAAAGATCGAACGGGAGCAACATGAGTCGCACGTCGAACGACACGATTACCTGGGGCATGATGCTCCGCAAGCTGCCTTCCATTGCCAAGGCCATCCCCCGGGTGGTGAAGGGCATGAAGGCCGCCAACGTCAAGGACCCGACCCAAGCGTGTGGTTTGGGCTGGAGTTTCGAGCAAGCCACGTTGCGCAACCCGGATGGCCCGGCGCTGTTGCAAGGCGATGTAACGCTCAGTTACTCCGAGGTCAACCAATGGGCCAATCGCATCGCCCATCACCTGATCGGCCAAGGCATCGGCAAGGGTGATGTGGTGGCGGTCTTCATCGAGAACCGCCCGGAACTGCTGGTGACGATCCTGGCGGTGGCCAAGGTCGGGGCGATCAGTGCGCTGCTCAATACCTCGCAGACCCGCGATACCCTGGTGCACAGTGTGAATCTGGTGGCGCCGGTGGCGATCATTGTCGGTGAGGAGCTGGTCCCGGCGTACCTGACGGTGCGTGATCGGGTATCGATCAAGGCTGCGCGAACCTGGTTCGTCGCCGATCAGGACACCTCTCGCCAACCCGGTATCGCGCCCGAAGGTTTCATCAACCTGATGACCGTCAGTCTCGATGATGCCAGCGACAACCCGGCCAGTAGCCGGCAGATTTTCTTCGACGATCCCTGCTTTTACATCTACACCTCGGGCACCACGGGGCTGCCCAAGGCGGGCGTGTTCAAGCACGGACGCTGGATGCGCAGCTCGGCGAGCTTCGGCATGATCGCCCTGGACATGCGCCCGGACGATGTCGTCTATTGCACCTTGCCGCTGTACCACGCCACGGGCCTTTGCGTGTGCTGGGGTTCGGCCGTCAGCGGTGCCAGTGGGTTCGCCATCCGCCGCAAATTCAGCGCCAGTCAGTTCTGGAACGACGCGCGCAAGTACCGGGCGACCACCATCGGTTATGTCGGCGAACTGTGCCGCTACCTGGTCGATCAACCGCCCGGCGCCGACGACAGCCGGCACGATGTGAAGAAAATGATCGGCAACGGCTTGCGTCCCGGCGCCTGGAACGAGTTCAAGACCCGCTTTGCGGTGAATCACATCTGCGAGCTGTACGCCGCCAGCGACGGCAACATCGGTTTCACCAACATTCTCAATTTCGACAACACCATCGGTTTTTCCCTGATGTCCTGGGAACTGGTCGCATACGACCACGACAGCGGCGCACCGATTCGTGAGGCCAATGGCCTGATGCGCAAGGTCGCCAAGGGCGAGCAGGGGTTGTTGCTGGCAAAAATCGACGACAAGGCACCCCTGGACGGCTACACCGATCCGCAGAAAACCGCCAAGGTCGTGCTTGAGGATGTGTTCGAAAAGGGCGACCGCTACTTCAACACCGGCGACCTGTTGCGCAACATCGGCTTTGGGCATGCGCAGTTTGTCGACCGCTTGGGTGACACCTACCGCTGGAAGGGCGAAAACGTCTCGACCACTGAGGTCGAAAACATCCTCCTGCAACACCCGCTTATTTCCGAAGCCGTGGCCTATGGCGTGGAAATCCGCAACACCAATGGCCGGGCCGGGATGGCGGCGATCACTCCGGCCGAATCCCTGGCAACCCTGGACTTCAGTGAGCTGCTGGCCTTCGCCCGCGAGCAAATGCCGGCCTATGCGGTGCCGTTGTTCCTGCGGGTGAAAGTGAAAATGGAAACCACCGGGACGTTCAAATATCAGAAGACCCGACTCAAGGACGAGGCCTTCGACCCGGGTAAAACCGGCGATGACCCGATCTATGCCTGGCTGCCAGGGACGCAGACTTACGTGCAGGTCACGGAGCAGTTGTTGTCCGACATTCACGGCGGCAAGTACCGCTATTGAATCTGGCTATGGCGGTCCATGAGAAAAAACAAGTGACAGTGCCGGGGGCGCTCGGGAAACTGTCGGCTTTTACGAATGACAGAAAAGGGAGTGCCCAATGTCAGACAAAAGCCGCCAGATGACCCCCGAAGAAGCCGCCGAATTCACCGAACAGGTATTCAACAAGGCACGGGAGGGCGATGCGGCAATGATGGCCGCGCTGCTGACCAAGGGTTTGCCGCCGAACCTGCGCAACCACAAGGGCGATACCTTGCTGATGCTGGCCGCTTATCACGGTCATGTGGACACGGTAAAAGTACTGCTGGAGCACAAGGCCGATCCGGAGATCCGCAACGACAACGGCCAGAGCCCGATTGCCGGCGCCGCCTTCAAGGGCGACCTGGCGGTGATCAAGGCCTTGGTCGACGGCGGCGCCCAGGTTGAAGGCTCGTCCTTCGATGGCCGCACGGCGCTGATGATGGCGGCGATGTTCAACCGCGTCGAAGTGGTCGATTACCTGATCAGCAAGGGCGCTGACCCGAAAGCCAAGGACGCCAATGGCATCACCGCGCTGGAGGCGGCCAAGACCATGGGTGCTTCCGATACCGTTGCGCAGCTTGAAAAATTGCTGGGCTGATGTTGAACCCTGTGGCGAGGGGGCTTTTGTGGCGAGGGGGCTTGCCCCCGTTGGGGCGCGAAGCGGCCCTGATACCTGCGACTGCGATTATCCAGGTCCACCGCGGCTGCCGGGGTCACGACTGCTTCGCAGCCGAACGGGGCGGTGCGGCGTCCCGACAAGCCCCCTCGCCACAGGTCCGCATTTCACTCATTAATGCGCTATCCTTCGCGTCCTCAAAATTCACCTCGCTACAGGATCCTCCCCATGAAAGCCGCACTCGTCGAACTCATCAGCAAAATCAGCTCCGGGTGCATGGGCGAAGATGAAATCCTCAAGGTCGCGGATGAAGCGGCGCAGGCCTACGCCGATCAGGATGCTTTCCTGACAGCCAATCCGGACATCAACTACGACGAAACCTTCCCGATCCCGCTGGGTGAGTGGGTGGTGGTCGGCAGCCTGCCGGAAACGGTGCTGTTCCAGGCTGACACCTACGTGGACCTGTTCGCCCAGATCGTCGCCTCCTTCGGCCCGGGGGTGGAGTTCAATCTCAAGCCCAAGCAACTGGCCAAGACCGAAGCCCTGACCGCGCTCAACCGCATCCAGGTGCAGATGAGCAGCATGAACAAGGAAGGCGGTGGCTACACGCTGATGAATTTCAGCCAGTTGCTCGATGACGAGTTGCAGGTGGTCCTGGTCTACGGCAATGACCTGCCACGGGTGCTGGAATTGTGCGCAGAGGTCGGCATCACAGCGGCGCCATCCCTGGAAGCCCTGAAAGTGGCGATCCACGTCTGATCCAGACACTGTCAATAAAAAGGAATCCTCGCGACGACCGTCTATCCTGAGGGGGCATATCACTCTTTGGGAGCGTCACCATGGGTTCCACGTTCAACAGCCTGGTTGCCTTGATCATTTTTGTCCTGGACATCTGGGCCATCATCAACGTCTTCAAAAGTAGCGCCGAGACCGGGATGAAAATCCTCTGGGTACTGCTGATCGCGCTGTTGCCGGTGCTGGGATTGATCATCTGGGCCATCGCCGGGCCGCGGGGCAACGTCAAACTCTGAACAGGCGACACGGAACCTGTGGGTACTTCGATGACGAAGGTTCGACCTGTCATGTTCCGCGACGTAGAATGCGCGCCTTTCCCGGTCAATCGAGACGCTCGATTGGCCATCATGGGCGGGTAACCGTCCGTTGCCACCCGCATTCATCGGAGCACTTCCCATGAGCAACACCCCGACCAGCGACTACCTGGAAACCCTCTACGAAGGCTACGGCCAGCGTTTTCGCATGGAAAAGCTGCTGCACGAAGTGCGCACCGAGCACCAGCACCTGGTGATCTTCGAAAACCCGCGCATGGGCCGGGTCATGGCGCTGGACGGTGTGATCCAGACCACCGAAGCCGACGAATTCATCTACCACGAAATGCTGACCCACGTGCCGATCCTGGCGCATGGTGCTGCCAAGCGCGTGCTGATCATCGGCGGCGGCGACGGCGGCATGTTGCGTGAAGTGGCCAAGCACCGCAGCGTCGAGCACATCACCATGGTCGAGATCGACGGCACCGTGGTCGACATGTGCAAGGAATTCCTGCCGAACCACTCCAAGGGCGCGTTCGATGATCCACGCCTGAACCTGGTGATCGACGACGGCATGCGTTTCGTCGCCACCACCACTGAAAAGTTCGACGTGATCATTTCCGACTCCACCGACCCGATCGGCCCGGGTGAAGTGCTGTTCTCGGAAAACTTCTACCAGGCCTGCCACCGTTGCCTGAACGAAGGCGGCATCCTGGTGACCCAGAACGGCACGCCGTTCATGCAGATCGAAGAAGTGAAGACCACCGCCGGTCGCCTGCGCAGCCTGTTCCCGGACTGGCACTTCTACCAGGCCGCCGTGCCGACCTACATCGGTGGCTCGATGACCTTCGCCTGGGGCGCCAGCAATACCGCTTATCGCAAGTTGTCCCGCGAAACCCTGCAACAGCGCTTCACGGGCAGTGGCATCGTCACCCGCTACTACAATCCTGAAATCCACATCGGCGCCTTCGCCTTGCCGCAATACGTATTGCAGGCAGTGAACAAGCCAAGTAACGACTGATCTTTCAGTCCACGCACCAAACCTGTGGGAGCGGGCTTGCTCGCGAAGAGGGTGTATCAGTCAGCAATTCAGTCAACTGACACACCGCTTTCGCGAGCAAGGCGGAACAATTAGCCAGCTAACAAGGTCGAGATAGAGGTAAACCCATTCATGGGTTTTATCGAGGAGGCACCAATGCAAAAGTGGAAAGTCACTTTCGTGGATGATCATGGCGAAACCATCAACGAGGTCTTTGAGTGCACCGAGCGCCCGGACTACGAGCGTGCCGCCAAGCTCATCAAGGCCCGGCTTCTTCCTGTCGCCGCCGAACTGGATCTGAACGATCTGGAAGGGCGGACCAGTGACGCAAGCGTCAAAGAGCTCAAGTCCCAGAACAGCATTCAAATCCTCGGCATTACTCCAATCTGAACGGCACCTGTCGCATTCACATCCAGGCCTTGGCAGAGGCTCTATCTTGAGGCTACTCTGCAAGCGAGATCAGCGAATGAATCGCTAAGGTCTGGTCTTGTCAGCTCCATGCTTGTTTCCCGCCGGCACATCGGTTGCCGTCGCTCGCGCTGTTCGGTTGCGGGTGAGGGAGTACGGAAAGTCTATCCATCGTTTTGAGGAGGACGTTTCATGAGCACAGCCTATCAAGAAGACATCAGCAGCAGCGTGCTGCGCCGCATGAAAGAAGGCGGTTTTGACTTTTCGCGGTTTCATCCCATCGAGTTCTACGCCATTTTCCCGGACGAGGAGCGGGCACGCAGGGCGGCAGGTCATTTCCACCGTGGTGAATCCCTGGATGCGCAAGTCAGTGTGCGCGACGACGGCGCCTGGGCGCTGGAGCTGTGCAAGGTCATGTATGCCACCTACGACGATATCGGCGACTTCGAACAGGGTTTCGAAGCAGTGGTCGAGCCTCTGGGCGGCATCATCGAAGGCTGGGGTGTGAAACAGGAGGTACGAGGGCGACTCGCATAACCTTATGAACAGTGACAACCAGCAATGACGGCTGACCTTCGGGTTGGCCGTTTTCGTTTGTGCGCCAGGCATGGCGCGTTGCGCGTAAGCGCAACCAGCTTGGTTGTGGTGGCCTCGCTGGTGACTTGGAGGTGAAAGTCCTCTACACACCCGGCAAGGGGAAGTGTTAGCCAGAGGCAAGGGTGTCGCGGGTGACTGCGAATCTGAAGGAAGCCCGAGGCAAACTGCTGG
>NZ_JAHBDI010000050.1:0-17433 GCF_019956275.1 Pseudomonas sp. GL-RE-26 | reverse complement strand
GTAATTGCTCAGCAGGCTGTCGGCCAATTTAACCAGTTCAGGATCAGGTTTGACTCGTTTGGCGCGCTTGGATTTTGGCTCGGTCATTGGATTTCCTTGGGGTAGGCAGTCTCCTGCCAAATGACCGTTTACACAAAACTAATTACACCCTCAGGCGGTGTGGCTTTCAGGAATAGAGGCTGACGGCTTTTAAACAGGGCTGTCAGACCACTGCATATTCCCTGTGGGAGCGAGCCTGCTCGCGAAGGCGGCATTACATCCGGCATTGATGTTGACTGATCCACCGCTATCGCGAGCAGGCTCGCTCCTACAGTTGGGCTGGGTACATTCGAAAGAAATTGGTCGGCTGGCAGGCCGCCATCGCGAGCAAGCTCGCTCCCACAGAAGAGCAAAGGCAGAGCAGCCCACACCGCGCCGCTTCTCACCACTCATCAGGCCGAGCGTTAGCTCGCCTGCAGCTCTTGATCTTGATCCACCCGCCCCCTCGGAAGGCTGAGCGGAGGTGTTCATCCGGGGATTGGCGCGCAGCGCCGTTCGACGCAGTCGAACTCATTGCATGTAGGTCGAAGCGAAGCCGACTGGAGGGCAATGCCCCCGGACGAATGCCGGAGCGAAGGAACCCCGAGCCCAGGCGAGGGGCCGTACGTAAGGGGCGAGACCTTTGGTTCCTTTGGGGCGTTTGCCAAAGGGACTCGCCGTAAGGGCGAAACCATAAGTCGCCGTTACCGCAGAAACGGATATGTACTCAATCACCCAAGAACCTGGTCGGCCCAGAGGCCGCCAAGGTCAAAGAAAACCTAAGAAACATCCAAAGCCAAAGACATGAACTGACCGATCCGCGACCGCAACCACCGCTCCGCCGGATCATTGTCATGCACCCCGCTCCAGGCCATCGACAACTGCGCCGCCTCAATCTCGAACGGCGGATCCTCAGCCCGCAACCCACACCCCTCCACCAACGCACACGCCGCATAATCCGGCACAGTGGCAATCATCTCGGTGCCCGCAAGCAACGCCCGCAACCCACTGAACTGCGGCACCCCCAACACCACACGACGACTACGCCCGACCTTCGCCAGATCCAGGTCGATATTGCCGCTCAAGTCCCCCGAGAACGACACCATCGCATGGGGCCGCTCACAGTACTCATCCAGGGTCAGCGTCCCCGGCCGGGTGTCGCCGCGCAGCACCTTGCAGGGAATATCGCGCAGCTTCTTGCGCTTGGCATTGGCCGGCAGATCCGTGGTGTAACTCACGCCCACCGAGATTTCCCCCGACGCCAGCAGCGTCGGCATCAACAGGTAATTGGCCCGCCGCACGACCACAACGATGCCCGGCGCTTCCTCTTGCAACTGACGCAGCAACGGCGGAAACAAACCGAACTCGGCATCGTCCGACAGACCGATGCGAAACACATCGCAACTGGTCGCCGGATCGAATTCCTTGGCCCGGCTGACCGCGCCGGAAATGGTGTCCATCGCCGGCTGCAACTCCTTGAGAATCGCCAACGCCCGCGCCGTCGGTTCCATGCCGCGACCGTTGCGCAGCAGCAATGGGTCATCGAACAGATCACGCAAACGCCCCAGCGCGGCGCTCACCGCCGGTTGGCCCACGAACAGTTTTTCCGCGACGCGGGTCAGGTTCTTTTCGAACATCAGGGCTTCGAAAATCACCAGCAGGTTCATGTCGACGCGACGCAGATCGTTACGGTTCATAGGCTCGGGTTCCTTGTGTGTGTTCGGCCAAGCGCGAGGATGAGAATTGTGTCTGACTTTACCCAAGACTTCCCGCGGTGAGCGAGGAATTAACAACGATTAACTCGCAAGCCAGAGCCTTCGGGTCCAAGAATGAAGCCTACCGACACGGACATTCGCCATGGCTCACGTTCAGCAAAATGCCGCCCCCGCGTCATTCACGCCTATGCCAAAGAAAAGCACCGGTGGCCTCAGCCCACAACGCGAAAAACGGGTTAAACAACTGATCCTCGAGCGTCTGGGCGACAGCCTGGAAGTCACTGAACTGGCACAGGCCTGCGCCCTCTCGCGCAGTCACTTCTCCCGCGCGTTCAAGTGCAGCACAGGCCTCTCGCCACAGGACTGGATTCGCCAGCAGCGCATTGCCCTGGCCAAGCAATTGATCCAGTACACCGACCTGAGCCTCACGCAGATCAGCCTCGAATGCGGCTTCTGCGATCAGGCGCACTTCTGCCATATCTTCACCCGCAGCGAAGGCATCAATCCGTTTGCCTGGCGCTGTCAGTTTGTTCGCGGCGCCTCGTTGAGCAGCAAACGATCGCAGGTTACGCCAGCCCCTACAGAGCTGTGTGTACACCCTTAGGAGCTCGCGCAGCCTGCGATCTTTCAGTCAGACATCAACCCTTGAGAAACGCCAACAGATCCGCGTTGAGCTGGTCCTTGTGGGTGTCGGTCAAACCATGAGGGGCGCCCGGGTAAATCTTCAGGGTCGAGCCCTTCACCAGTCTGGCGGAGGAGACGCCCGCCGCTTCGTACGGCACGACCTGATCCGCATCGCCATGCACCACCAGGGTCGGCACGTCGAACTTCTTCAGGTCCTCGGTGAAGTCGGTTTCCGAGAACGCCTTGATACAGTCGTAGGCGTTCTTGTGGCCGGCCATCATGCCCTGCATCCAGAACCAGTCGATCATGCCCTGGGACGGTTTCGCATCAGGTTTGTTGAAGCCGAAGAACGGGCCGCTGGCGAGGTCGATGTACAGCTGCGAACGGTCGGCCAGCGAGGCCTGGCGGATGCCGTCGAACACTTCCAGCGGCAGGCCGCCGGGGTTGGCTTCGGTCTTGAGCATCTGCGGCGGCACCGCGGAAATCAGCCCGGCTTTGGCCACCCGGCCGGTGCCGTGACGACCGATGTAACGCGCCACCTCGCCACCGCCGGTGGAGAAGCCGAACAGCACGGCGTTTTGCAGGTCGAGCAGCTCGATCAACTGCGCCAGGTCGTCGGCGTAATGGTCCATGTCATTGCCCGACCACGGCTGGCTGGAGCGCCCATGACCACGACGGTCGTGGGCGATGACCCGGAAACCCTTGGAGGCCAGGAAGATCATCTGCGATTCCCAGCTGTCGGCGTTGAGCGGCCAGCCGTGACTAAAGACAATCGGCTGACCGGTGCCCCAGTCCTTGTAGTAGATCTCGACGCCGTCGCGGGTAGTGAAGGTGCTCATGGGTAATGCCTCCTTAACGAGTGTTGGGGTGAATCAAACCGGTAACGGGTTCATGCGATCGGCCAGGCGCGCCACCCGCTCGCCCAGGTGCGCCGCGGTGCAGCGATCCTCCGGGGGTGGCGCATCGTCGGGGGATTGCTCGACATTCGACTGGGCCATGGCGCCCAGCGAGCTGCCCAGGCGGTTGAGTTGGCCGTTGAATGCGCCGGTGCTGGAGCGTGCCGGCAGCAGGTCGAGGCCGACCCAGATCATCGAGTGCTGGGCGGCGAACACCGCCATCTGCAGCAGGGTGTTTAGCTTGTCGCCGCACAGGCTGCCGGAATTGGTGAAGCCCGCCGCGAGTTTGTCGCGCCAGGGCTGGGCCAGGTAGAACGCCGCCGTGGCCTCCATGAACGCCTTGAAGGCCGCCGAGGCACTGCCCATGTAGGTCGGCGCGCCGAAGATGATGGCGTCGGCGCGGTGCAGCCGCGCCCAGTGCTCGTCCACATCCTCGACCGGGATCAACTGGCAGGTGCTGCCCAAGTGCCGTTCCACACCCGCGGCCACGGCTTCGGCCATGACCCGGGTGTGCCCGTAGCCACTGTGATAGACCACCACCACGTTGCTCATTGCTCTGTCCTTGCGATGGATGGGAATCCATTTGTAGGAGCGAGCTTGCTCCGGGCGGCGTTCCGACGATGGTGTGTCAACAGCATTGGTGTCGACTGATACTCCATCGCGAGCAAGCTCGCTCCTACAGGAAGAGAGTTTTGGCGCAGACCGGACGCAGGACGAGTTAAACGTTGTTAATTTTCCTTGGCGCGCAAAAAGCCCCGGCAAGTGCTGTCCATCTGTCGCACCCAATGTTTTCGGGACCGACAGCCACTGGCCGATACGCTAGAGTCAATGCCTGCCCCTTCAGTCACCCGGGTGGCGCATTGCGCTCTGTAAAAAACCTGAGGAATATGCTCGAAAACCGCGTACTAGACGGATGCAGCAGGAGCGACTCGTTGACCCTTTCCCCCGAACAGGCTGTGCATTTCGGCCCTTACCGGGTCTACCCCGGCCAACGCCTGGTGATGGAGGCCGACCAGCCTTTGCGCCTGGGCCGGCGCGCCATGGACATCCTGTTGATCCTGCTTGAGCACGCCGGCAACGTGGTCAGCAAGCAGCAATTGATCGCCCGGGTCTGGCCCAACAGCGTGGTCGAAGACATCAACCTGCGGGTGCACATGGCCGCGTTGCGCAAGGCGCTCGGCGACGGTCAGGCCGGCCAGCGCTACATCGTCACCGTGGCCCAGCGCGGGTACAGCTTCGTCGCACCGCACTCACTGGAGCAGGCCGAGCAACCGCCAGCGCCCATGGCTTGCGCACCGAGCCGACATAACCTGCCGGTGCGCCGCACGCGCATGATCGGCCGGCAGACGCTGGTCGACAACCTGATGGAGCAACTGCCCCGCCAGCGCTTCATCACCCTCGTCGGCCCCGGCGGCATCGGCAAGACCACCGTGGCCTTGCGGGTCGCCGAGCAAATGATCGGTCGCTACCGGGACGGCATTCACCTGCTGGACCTGGCCCCGATCAACTGCCCGCTGATGATCGACGGCCACTTGGCGACGTTGCTCGAACTGGCCCTGCACGACGATGAACCCCTGAGCGGTCTTGCCGACTGTCTGCGCGACAGGCAAATGCTGTTGGTCATCGACAACTGCGAACACCTGGTCGACGCCATCGCCCAGCTCAGCGAACAGATTCTGCGCAGTGCGCCGCACGTGCATATTCTCGCCACCAGCCGCGAGAGCCTGCGGGCCGAAGGGGAATTCGTCCAGCGTCTGGAATCACTCGACTGCCCGCCGCCCATCGCCGTCCTCGACCGCGCCCAGGCCATGACCTTTTCCGCCCTGCAACTGTTTGTCGAGCGGGCCATGGCCAGCCATGACAGCTTTGAACTGACGGACGATAAGCTGCCGCTGTTGATCGACATCTGCCACCGACTGGACGGCATTCCGCTGGCCATCGAACTGGCGGCGGCGCAAGTGGGCAACTTCGGATTGCCCGGCTTGCTGGCGCAACTGCAGAGCAGCTTCCGGGTGTTGACCCAGCCTTGCCAGGTGCCCCTGGCACGCCATCAGACCCTGCGCGCAACGTTGGACTGGAGCTTCGAGTTGCTCAACGCCTGCGAAAAGACCTGCCTGCGCCGACTCAGTGTGTTTCGCGGCAGCTTCACCCTGGAGTCGGCGGCGGCGGTGATTGTCGGCGAACACATCGAACCCCGCGAGGCGTTTGGCTCGATCACCCAACTGGTCGCCAAGTCCATGTTGAACGTGGAGGTGGGCGACGAGGATGTTTACTACCGCCTGCTCGACACCACCCGCCGTTACGCCCTGGAAAAACTCACGCAAACCACCGACCTGCCCGCCACGCGGGAGCGGCATGCCGAGCGCTGCCTGGCGTTGATGCAACAGGCGCAGGACGACTGGGAGAAAACCTCGACCGCCCTGTGGCTCGAGCGCTATGGCAGGGCCCTGGAGGACGTCCGTGCGGCCCTCGATTGGGGTTTGCACGCGCAAGGGCCGCAGGCACTGGCGATACGCCTGGCCGCGACGTCCACGCCCCTGTGGCAGGAGTTGTCACTGCTCAAGGAGCACGGCGGTTATGTGCGCAAGGCGCTGGCCTTGCTCGAGCAGTCTGCCGAACCTTGCCCGCGCTTGCAGATAGCCCTCAAGCTGGCCCTGGGCAGTGCCTGTTACCACGCTCAAGGAGCCAGCGCCGAAACCATTGGCGCTTTTGTCAGCGCCAGAGCCCTGGCCATCCGACTCAACGATGTGGCCGGTCAGTTGCGGGCGATTTCCGGGCACCTGGCGGTCAATCTCAGCTGCGGCCATTATCAAATGGCCCTGGAACAGAGCCGGCAATTCGATCGACTGGGGCTGCATGACGACGCCCTGATGTCCCTGAGCATGCATCGATTGCGGGTGCTCGCCCTGCACTTCTCCGGCAACCAGCGACAGGCTGGGGAGCATGCCGAACAGGTGCTGCAACGCATGGCCCACAGTGGTCATCTCAACCGTTTCACCCATGGCTTCGGCGTGCAATACGACCAGAGCGTCGCGGCGCTGACCATCCACGCGCGCATCCTATGGCTGCAAGGCCAACCGGAACAAGCCTGGCGCACAGCCCGGCAGGCGCTGGACATCGCGCTGCAGATCAACCACGGCACGTCGATCTGCTACACCCTGGCGCTCGCCGGCTGCCTGATCGCCCACTACAACGGCGATACCCGCAGCGCCCGCGAACTCCTGCGCCTGCTGCTGCAACAGGCGCAGAAGCACTCGGTGCTGCTGTTCTATCACTGGGCGCAACACTACGCGCAGGTGATCGGCGGCACCGATGTTCGGCCAACCGGCCGCCAACGTGTCGGTTTGATCAAGGACATCATGGTCACGCTGGATTCAACCTGTGTCGACGATGATTTGCTCGAGCGTGCGCAAAGCGGTGCGTCGGACTGGAGCACGGCAGAGATTCTGCGGGCCGGGGCCAGGACGTTGCTGGCAACGGATTGCCCGGTAAAAGCCGCAACGGCCGAAACGGTATTGCTCAAGGCACTCAACGTGGCAAAGACCCAGGGTGCCCTGGCCTGGGAGCTGCGCAGCGCCACCTCACTGGCGCAGTTGTGGCAGCGTCAGGGCGATCCCCAACGGGCGCATCAATTGCTGGCCCCAATCTACCAGCGCTACACCGAAGGTTTCGCCACGCCCGACTTGATGACCGTTCGCCAGCTACTCGACGAGTTGCAATGCCACCTGCCCGCCTGAAGGCCGGCGCATTTGACTGACGTAACCGGCATAACGCATTTCAAGGGCTCGCAACTCACCACTGAGTTCGAGTTTTTCCAGGGCGTAGGTGCGGGTGGTGTTGAGGAAGCGGTAGCGGGTCACACCGCCGCCCTGCTCCTGGGACAGCAATGACTTGAGTGTGAGGTTGTCCAGCACCTCGATCAGCTCGGCGACCGGCAACGCGTCGCCGCTGATCACGCCAATCGCTGCGTTCTGGGTAAAGGCCATCTTGAACACCGCCAGGCGCTGCAACACGGTTTGCTCCACGGCAGTCAAACGTTCGTAGCTCCAGTCCAGCGCAGCCTTGAGCGTCTGGTGCCGGGGCACGGCCGTGCGGCGGCCCTGGGACAGCAACTGAAAACAGTTATCGAGTTGCGCCTGCAACCCCACCAGCGCCAGCGCATCGATTTGCGCCGCTGCCAGTTCAATCGCCAGCGGCAGGCCGTCGAGGCGTCGGCAGATTTCCCGTACGGTCTTGAGGTCTTGTTCGCGCAGGGTGAACCCTTGCTGACGGGTCCGGGCACGGCTGACGAACAACTGCACCGCCGAATAGCCCATGACCTCGGCAACACTGCGTAGCGCTGACGTTGGCGGCACCGCCAGCGGTGGCAGAGGCAATACGGTTTCGCCCGCGGCCTTGAGCGGCTCGCGGCTGGTGGCGAGGATCGACAGACGGGGTAGAGAAGCCAGCAGCGTTTCGATCAACGTCTGACAGCGTTCGAGCAGGTGTTCGCAGTTGTCCAGGACCAACAAGGCATGCCGCTGCGCCAGCGCCTCCAACGTGGTGCCGACCTCCAGCCCAAGGGTTCGTGTGAGGTGATCGGTCACTTGCGCCGGGTCGTCGATCGGCGCCAGGTCCACCAGCCACACGCCGTGCCGATAGTGCTGCAACAACAGTTCGGCCACGCGCAGTGCCACGGTGGTCTTGCCGATCCCGCACGGGCCGACCAGGGTCATGAATCGGCGCACCGGCAGTTGCCGCACCAGGCTGCCGACAATCGCATCGCGCCCGGTGATCGGCGTGAGCCGTGCCGGCAAGTTGTGCAGGGGCTTTTTTACGGTCTCGCTCGGGAACGCTACGGGCTGCGGCGAATGCTGTACCGGGGCGACAAAACTGTAGCCGCGCTGGGGAATGTTGACGATGTAGCACTGGCCGTTCTGCCCGTCGCCCAAGGCTCGGCGCAGGGCGGCAATGTGTACCCGCAGGTTGATCTCTTCGACCACGGAGCGCGGCCAGACCTGCGCAATCAACTCCTCCTTGCTGACCACCGAGCCGGCGTGTTCGACCAGCACCTGCAACACATCAAGGGCGCGGCCGCCCAGGCGCAGCGGTCGATCGCCCTCCAGCACCAGTCGCTGACTGAGGTGGAAAGCGTAGGGTCCGAATTGCAGCACCGCTTCGCTGTTCAAATCTCTGAGACTGTTCATACGCTGTCACTCGCTGCAAGCCTGGCTTCCAGCCCAGGCTCCGCACCGTCCTTGCAATGAGTTCAGCGGTATCTTGGCAGGCCTCGGTGACCGTACAACTGCCACGGGGGGAGCGTTACGGCCATTGCGGTGCGCAGGACGGACACGCGCGCTAGCTGAACTGCTCGCGGTATTGGGTCGGGGTCAGGCCAAGCTTTTCACTGAACAGAAAACGCATGTGCCGCACGCTGCCGAAGCCACTTTTGAAGGCCACGGTCTTGAGCGGCAACTCGGTGGTTTCCAGCTGGTTCCTGGCGCAATCGATACGCGCGCTTTGCAAAAACTCCATCGGCGTCATGCTCACTTCCCGGGCGAACACCCTGGCGAAATGACGCGGGCTCATGTTGGCCAGACCGGCCATGCGCTCGATGCTGTAGGTTTCATCGAGATGTTCAAGCACATGGTCCTGCACCCGGGTAATCGCCGTTTCGTGAGGGGCCACCGCCGCCATCAACGGGCTGAACTGCGCCTGCCCACCCTGGCGTTTCATCACCACCAGCAGCACCTTGGCCACGTCCTGGGCGACTTTCTTGCCATGGTCCCGGGCCACCACCGACAAGGCCAGGTCAATCCCGGCGGTGACGCCACCGGAAGTGATCAGGTTGCGGTCCTGGACGAAGATCTGATCGGTCTCGACGGTCGCCTTCGGAAAGCCCTTGATCAGCCGCTCGGTGTAGTGCCAGTGGGTGGTGACGCGATAGCCGTCGAGCAAACCGGCATGTCCCAACACGAACGCCCCGGTGCAGATCGAGCCGTAACCGGCGGACCGGCTGACGTTGTGCCTGAGCCAGTCGAGCAACGGCGGATGCTTTTCGTTGTAGGCACCGGGCCCACCGGGCACCAGCAGCAGATCAAAACCTTCGCAGACCTGGTCGATGTGCCGGTCGGCGTGCACGCTCACCCCGTTGGACGCCCGCAGTGCGCCGTGCTCGGTGCCGATGGTCGACAGCACATAGTGATCGTCGGGTTTCAGATAACGATTGGCGATGGAAAACACTTCCATGGGCCCGGCCATGTCGAGCAGGAGAAAGTCGGGAAACAGCACCATTGCCACGGTTTTCATGGGTTGGAGTCCACTGAGCTCAAATCAGGAAGCATTGACCGACATTGAAGCCCGCTCCCACAGGTTTTATTGCCACAAATTATGGCGAATTATGCCTCAAACATCGGCGACTCATTCCACAAACAACTGTCAATCCAAACAGGACAGTATTTCAATTTTCATCTACTTATTGCATCAACCAGTAACCATTAACCTTCTCCTCACTCGGACGAATTCACGTCCCCACAGGAGATTTCATCATGCTGACTCTTCGCAAAGCCTCGGATCGTGGCCTGGCCAATCACGGCTGGTTGAAGTCATTCCATACCTTTTCCTTCGCCAACTATCGCAATCCGAAAGAGCAGGGTTTTTCCGACCTGTTGGTGATCAACGACGACCGCGTCGCAGCCGGTAAAGGCTTCGGCCAGCACCCGCACCGCGACATGGAAATTTTCTCCTATGTGCTTGAAGGCGCCCTGGAACACAAAGACACCCTGGGCACCGGTTCGGTGATCCGCCCCGGCGACGTGCAACTGATGAGCGCAGGCAGCGGCGTGGCCCACAGTGAGTTCAACCACTCGAGCACCCGGCCGGTGCACTTTCTGCAGATCTGGATCGTGCCCGACGTCAGCGGCGCTAAACCGCGCTATCAGCAAGAGCATTTCAGCACCCAGAAGAAACGCGGGCGCCTGCAGCTGATCATTTCGCCGGACGGCGCCAAGGGTTCGCTCAAGGTACGTCAGGATGCACGGGTGTATGCCGGCCTGATCGACGGCAAGGAAAGCGCCACCCTGGAGCTGGCCGCCAACCGCTACGCCTATGTGCATGTGGCCCGGGGCAGCGTCGAACTCAACGGTGTGTTGTTGCAGGAAGGCGACGGTGTGCGGGTTCGTGATGAACAGGCGCTGACCTTGAGCAATGGCGTGGATGCTGAAGTGCTGGTCTTTGACCTGCGTCCACAGGAACTGCCGGAAATGCCATGACAAAACCCTGTGGGAGCGAGCCTGCTCGCGATGCGTTGTGTCATTCAACAGTGATGTCGTCTGACACTCCGCCATCGCGAGCAAGCTCGCTCCCACAGGATTTGTGCCACCTGGAATTACTCGCCGGTCCCGGCGAACCCCGCGACAATCTCATCGATCACCGCCCGGACCCTGGCCGTATGCCGCAGGTCCGCATGGGTCACCAGCCAGATGTCATAAGGCATTGGCCGCGAGCGCTCCGGCCACAGCCTGACCAGCCCCTCCTTCTCCCCGATGTACACCGGAATCTCCCCAACTCCGATCCCCGCCGCAATCGACCGACGCACCAGCAGGCTGGAACTGAGGCTCGCGACAATCCGCCCGCGGACCACCGGTTCCGAGACCAGCGTCATGTCCTTGTTGCTCTGCAAATGCGGCTGATACACCACCAGGTCATGCCCGGCGAAAGCCGAGCCCGGCTCCGGCACGCCGTGGGCATCGACATAGGCTTGCGAGGCAAACAACCCCACCGGCCAACGGGCGATGCGCCGGGCGATGAGGTCAGGGTTCTCCGGTCGGGTGTTGCGTACGGCGATGTCCGCTTCGCGTTTTGCCAGGCTGAGGATCTGCGTGGTGGCGTCCAGTTGCACCCGTACATCCGGGTGTTGCCGATGCAGGCGGGCAATCGCCGGGATCAGGAAATCAATCGCCAGGGAGTCGGTGGTGCTGACGCGAACCGTGCCGGTCAAGCGATCGTCCAGGCCCTGGATCTGGCGTTCCAGTTCCAGCGCCGAATGCTCCATTTTCTCCACGGCCTTGAGTGCCGCTTCGCCGACAGCCGTCAGCGCATAACCTTCGGAAGTGCGCAGGAACAAGGTCGCACTCAAGGACTTTTCCAGTGCCGTGATGCGCCTGCCGACCGTGGCCTGGTCTACTCCCAACACCCGCGCCGCCCCGCGCAACGTCGATTCCCGGCAAACCGCGAGAAATACCCGGGCGTCATCCCAATTCATCACGCTCTCCTGATGATGCAATTACGCATCAGCATAGCGCGTATTCGCTGCATTAATGCTTCGTAAAACCTCGATATGCTGAAGGCCTGAGTGACCTCAGGACAACGCTCGTGCACCGCTCACCGCGGCGCCATAATCTTTCGCACACCACAGGTATAGGAAATGACACTCCCCCAGACCATGACCCTGATCGAAATCACCGAACCCGGTGGCCCTGAGGTCCTGCAACCGCGCCAGGTGCCTGTGCCCGTTGCCGGGACCGGCGAGATTCTGATCCGCGTGCACGCCGCCGGGGTCAATCGCCCCGACGCGCTTCAGCGGGCCGGCAAGTATCCGATGAAGCCCGGCATGAACCCGAACCCGGGGCTGGAAGTGGCCGGCGAAGTGGTGGCGATTGGCGCGGGCGTCAGCGAATTAGCGCTGGGCGACAAGGTTTGCGCCCTGACCAATGGCGGCGGGTATGCGCAATACTGCGTGGTCCCGGCCAGTCAGGCCCTGCCGGTTCCCGAAGGCATGGACTGGGTGCAGGCGGCGGCCCTACCGGAAACCTTCTTCACGGTCTGGGCCAACCTGTTCGGCCTTGGCGCTGCCCGCCAGGGGCAGCGTGCCTTGATCCACGGCGGCACCAGCGGCATCGGCACCACCGCGTTGATGTTATGCCGCGAACTCGGCATCGAAGCGTTCGCCACCGCCGGCAGCGACGAAAAATGCACGGCGATCCGCGAATTGGGCGCCGAGGCGATCAACTATCGCGATCAGGATTTTGTGCAGGTCATCGCGGAAAAAACCGCTGGCCAGGGCGTCAACGTGATTCTCGACATCATGGGCGGCTCGTACCTCAACAACAATGTGGCCGCCCTGGCCATGGACGGTCGCCTGGTGATGCTCGGCTTCCTCGGTGGCGCCCATGCCAGGGATGTCGATTTGCTGGCGATCATGGCCAAACGTGCCGTCGTCACCGGCTCCCTGTTGCGCTCTCGGACCCGGGAAGAAAAAGCCGCCATTGCCCGCCAGTTGCACGAGCACGTATGGCCAGTGCTGAGCGCCGGACGCTGCCTGCCGATGATCGACCGGATTTACCCGTTCACGGAGGCGGCGCAGGCCCATGCCCGGATGGAAGCGGGGGATCACATCGGCAAGATTGTTCTGCGGATGGATAGTTGATGGCTCAGGGCTCGCAGGATGCCTGAAGGGTGGCGACCTCTGCGCCCTGCTCCCCCTGATATCGGGCCCGATAGCGCCCGGGGCTTTCCCCGGTCCACTTCTTGAACGCCCGATGGAAGGCGCTGGGTTCCTGGAAACCCAGTTGCTCGGCGATATCGCTGATGCTCGCATCGCTCTGACGCAGTTGCTCAAAGGCCACGCCGCGGCGTACTTCGTCCTTGATCTCCTGATAGGAACAGCCCTCACGCTCCAGTTTGCGGCGGAAGGTGCTGGGGCTCAGGTGCTGTTCCAGGGCGAAGGCCTGCAACGTCGGCCACTCGCTGTAATGACTACCGCGCAAGCGCTGGTGAACCTGGGATGCCAGGCCATGCTGGTTACGGAAGCGGATCACCAGCCATTGCGGCGCGGTACGCAGGAACACTTTCAGCGACGCCAGATCCTGAACCACGGGCAGGCGCAAGTAGTGGCTGGCAAATTCGATTTCGGTGCGCTCGGCACCAAAGGTCAGGTTGGGGCCCCAGAGCAGGCGGTCGTCACCCAGCGACAGGCGCGAATGGCGGAAGTCCGCGCGGTCGATGGGAATGCGCCGCCCGCCCAGCCAGCACAGCAGACTGATCATCAATACCAGGAAGGTTTCTTCACCAAACCGGCTGGCATCGTTGTCCGCCGAACGGGTTTCCAGGCTGATCACCGCACGCTTGCCACGCACGGCCAGCGAGCCGCGAAAGTCGCGCAGGAACAAGCCGAAGTTGGCCAGGCACTGACGCATGGCCTTGTGCAGATCGGGCTCCTGAATCAAGGCGCGGCAAATCAGGGCGAAACTGCCCGGCGGCATGCCATGGGAGTCGAGCCCGAAAAACTCATCGTCGAGCTCACGGATCTGGATCAGCCACAACGCCGCAAACGCACTGGCCGGCACCCGCGCCGTGGGTTGGTGCATGACCACCGGATCAATGCCCGCCTGTTCGAGCACGGCCGTCACGCGCTGCGGATCATCCCTCAGCCCATGGATCATTGCCTGCACGAAATAGGCGGCAACCGAGTCCTTTTCCCGCATTGGTTCGTTTCTCTCTCATCACCCGAATGGCAAAAAACATCAGTGCCGTTGAACAGTTTTGGCATAGGACAACCGCCCTGCCGGCTCTAGACTCGCGGCAATAGTACGCCTTCGGCCGCCGTCGCGGCCAAGGTATCGCAGGGTTTGATCGAAGGATGGGAAGATGAAACTGCAAAACATCGGGGTGATCGGTGCAGGCACCATGGGCAACGGCATCGCACAAGTCTGCGCCATGGCCGGTTTCAACGTGACCTTGCTCGACATTTCCGAAAGCGCTTTGCAAAAAGCCGTCGCAACGATCGGCAAGAACCTTGACCGGCAGATCGCCAAGCAAACCCTGACGCCAGAGCAGAAACAGGCGACCCTCGACAAAATCCGCACCAGCACCGATTACAGCGTCCTGGGTGACGCGCAATTGGTCATCGAAGCGGCCACTGAAAATCTCGACCTGAAACTGCGCGTGCTGCAACAGATCGCCGCGCAGGTCAGCAACGAATGCGTCATTGCCTCCAACACCTCGTCGCTGTCGATCACCCAACTCGCCGCCAGTGTCAGCCAGCCTGAACGCTTCATCGGCCTGCATTTCTTCAACCCGGTGCCGGTGATGGGCCTGATCGAAGTCATCCGCGGCCTGCAAACCAGTGATGCGACCCACCAACTGGCGCTGGACATGGCCACCACCCTCGGTAAAACCGCGATTACCGCGGGTAACCGTCCAGGTTTCGTGGTCAACCGGATCCTGGTGCCGATGATCAACGAAGCGATCCTGGTGTTCCAGGAAGGCCTGGCCAGCGCCGAAGACATCGACGCCGGCATGCGCCTGGGCTGCAATCAGCCTATCGGCCCGTTGGCCCTGGCGGACCTGATTGGCCTGGACACCCTGTTGTCGATCCTCGAAGCCTTCTATGACGGCTTCAACGACAGCAAATATCGCCCGGCGCCGTTGCTCAAGGAAATGGTCGCCGCCGGTTACCTGGGACGCAAAACGGGGCGCGGCTTCCATGCCTATGCCTGAGCGTTGCTCGCGCTTTGCCGAGTACCGGGACAAGGTCCTGGAGCTGTTTGCCTGCAAGGGGTTCGGTCAGGTCGGCATGCGTGAGCTCGCGACGTGCCTGGGGCTCTCCCCAGGCTCGCTGTATCACCATTACCCCAGCAAACAGCATCTGCTGCTCGATCTGATCGAGGAGTTTTACGAGGAGCTGCTGGCCACCCTGGGGCGTATCCAGCAAAAAGCTCCGGGCAAGCGCGACAAACTCAACAGCCTGATCCGCGCCCATCTGAACCTGCATCGGGAGATGCCCTGGCATTTCCGCCTGGTGGAGCGCGACAGCGGTTGCCTGAACGAAGAGCAACAGGCTCGGGTCAGGCAATTGCGCGAGCAGTACGAGCGCACGTTGCTGAGGATGCTGGGCGCGAAGTCGCGTTTCAGCGAACAAGGCCTGCTGGCAGCCGGGCATGCCATTGGCGCCCTGCTCAACAGTGCTCCCAGCTGGCTGACGCCACATGTGCTGGACGAGCAGGAACGTGATGAGCTACTCGAAAGTATGGTCAGCGGCGCCATCGAACGTGTGCTGGCGCCGCGGCGTGCGCCGGAAGCAATAAGCCTCGCACGTCCTATCGAAAAAACATCTAAAGAAACACAAGCACCGACAAAGATTTAGCGCTTTGCTTGTCGGCTCGACACAATCGGAATTCGCCGAAAAAACCGGCGTCCAAACCGATGTATGTATTCGAGCACCTGGAGCCGACCATGAAAATCAATCCCTACCTTATCTTCAACGGCGACTGCAAAGCTGCCTTCACGTTCTACGCGCAGTCCCTGCAAGGCAAGATCGAAGCCATGTTGACCTTCGGCGAAACGCCGGCCGCTGAGCATTGCCCCAAGGATCTGCACAACCTGATCATTCATACCCGTCTGATCGTTGGCGATCAGGCGATCATGGGATCGGACACCACACCGGATCGCCCCGTGGATAAAATGAGTGCCTGTTCGATTTCACTCAACGTCGACAGCATTGCCGAGGCCGAGCGGGTCTTCAATGCACTTGCAGGCGGTGGCACTGTGCAAATGCCACTTGAAACCACGTTCTGGGCGGCGCGCTTCGGCATGCTGGTCGACCGTTTTGGTGTGTCGTGGATGGTCAACTGCGAAAAAGATCAGTGAAAAGCCTTAGTTGATCGACAGTCTTCAAGGCACAAAAAAGCCCAACCTGAAAAGGTTGGGCGTTCTGGCAACTCCCGGCCTGTCTGCTACCGTCAACTAGCCACATGGATAGCAGCGAACCAGAGGAGCAAACCCACTATGCCGGCCCACGACCAGTCTCGGTCCACCCGTTTCAAATGCTTGCTTCTGGCCGGTGGACTGATCACCAGCCTGCTGACCCTCAATGGTTGCGCCACTGTCGATGCACAGACCACCGCCTATGTCGGCGTAGAACATCCGGCACCGACATCGCCGGACGAGGTTGTCGTGCTGCGTTCGGAGCCTGTGCGTCCGCATGTACGTCTGGGTGAAGTGTTGATCGACGCCAGCGTCGACCCTGCCCCGCCGATTACCGAAGTCGAACAGAAGCTGCGGGAAGAATCCGCCAAACTCGGTGGCGACGCGGTGGTGGTGGTCTATGACCATATTCAGGCGGTGGGTGCCTATGCCAACGGGCCGCTGTGGGCTCGCGACGTAAGGGCCATAGAGGGGCGCAAACTCAAAGGCATCGTGATCAAGTACCAGTAGATATCTCCCCCACGGAAGACAGCGTCAACGGAGGTTGAATTTGAATGACGTGGTGATCGCCCTCATCGTTTTCGCCTGCCTGTCCGCCAGCGCACTACTAGGCTCGTACGTAAGGGAGCGATTACCGAGCCATCACCTGAGCGACGACTCCGTGACCGTGGTGAAGCTGGCCACCGGCCTCATCGCAACGATGTCGGCGCTGGTCCTCGGCCTGCTGGTTTCCTCTGCCAAAGGCACATTCGATACGGCCAATGCCGAACTGGAGGGCGCGGCGGCGAAAGTGGTTCAATTCGACCGCTTGCTGGCCCGCTACGGCACCGACACCCAGGGCATCCGCACCGAGCTCAAGCACAACTACGCCGAAGTCACCCAGGTGCTCGCTTCCCGCGATCACCAGCAGATTGCAAAACTCGATAGCCCCGAAATGATCCGTCGCTCCGAAGGCCTGCAACGCCAGGTCGAATCACTGACGCCCGGCAACGATGATCAGCGCTCGCTCAAAGCCAAGGCATTGCAAGACATGGACACCGTGTTTGCTACCCGCTGGCTGACCCTGCTGCAGGCCAATCAATCGATTCCACCGGTGATGCTGGTGATCCTGGTGACGTGGCTGGGGATTATCTTCGGTTCGTTCGGGCTGTTTGCACCATGCAACGGCACCATTGTCGCCGTATTACTGATGTGTGCCCTGTCGACGGGGGCAACCATCCTGCTGGTAGAGGAACTCAATCGTCCGCTTGATGGTTTTATCTGTGTGTCGCTGGAACCGTTGGAGCACACACTGGAGCGGTTGGGGCAGTAATTTCATTTCCTGCGGACAAAAACAAAACCCCTACCTGCATACGCAGATAGGGGTTTCGGAATTTAATCTTGACGATGACCTACTCTCACATGGGGAAACCCCACACTACCATCGGCGATGCATCGTTTCACTGCTGAGTTCGGGATGGGATCAGGTGGTTCCAACGCTCTATGGTCGTCAAGAA
>NZ_JAHBDI010000049.1:0-17817 GCF_019956275.1 Pseudomonas sp. GL-RE-26 | reverse complement strand
GGTCGCCGAGCTTGACGTCGGCGTTGCACATGTCGGCGCGAAACAGCGTCTCGCCGAAGAAGTCGAAAAACTGCCGACCGGCCGGGTGCTTGCGAAAGAACTGGCCGCCCTGGTGACCGGGGCAGGCAAAGGTGGCGTTGGCCGCCTCGGTGTAATGTTTGAGCGCGTCGAAGAACGGCGGCAGCAGGCTTTCTTCATAGGCCTTGGCGGCGGTTTCCAGTTGGTTACCGTGGTATTCGACGTTGCTGGGCGACAGGTCGAAGATGCCGTTCACTTGCAGCAGCACGTCGTTGAGGTGTTTGTAGACTTCCCGGGGGTGGGTGCTGGTGCCGGGGGACGCCACCAGGAAGATCGGGATATCAAAACCGGTGCGCTGAATGACGTCGAGGGATCCGGCCAGCACATCATTGACCGACACCACGGCCACGGCGACGTCGGTGAAGTCGGTGTGACCGAGCGGGACCACCTCCCGGGCGTTCAGGAAACATGTGGATGCGCCTTCACTGGCGGCGATTTTCAGGGCTTTCATCGGTGGCGTCTCCTGGCGGGCACTCAATTGTCCGCAACTTTTTTAGAGATCAACTTCCGGGGGAGCCTTCCAGTTCCCGCTGATCGGAAATCGTGTCACCACTGGTTATAGAGCATATTCCTGATCTGTCAGGCTTTTTACCTCGACCTTGCACATCTTGACGCCCCGCGACCTGTCGGTCAGGTGTGCACCAGCGCAATGGTGAACGAGACCACGATCATGCAGGCAAAAGCAAAATTGATATTCATGAGGTTTCCATCCGAAACATGAGTGACGGCGCCATCTTGAACAGGTCACGGGAAAATAAAAAATTCGGCGTAATGATTTGAAAGATCGAAAAAAATGATACTTGGCCGGTTCGTTGTTTTTGCTCCGGGTTGCGGATACTCTCGTGTAACGCGCAACTACATGCATAAACGGGCAAAAACATGCACGACAACCATTCCGCTGCCGAACTTCCATCGGTACGCCGGCAAAAAATCCTGTTGATCCTCGAACGTGACGGCAAGGTCATGGCCTCGGAGTTGAGCCTGCATTTCGCGGTGTCCGAAGACACCATCCGCCGGGATCTGGCGGAGCTGGCCAGTGTCGGGCTGGTGCAGCGGGTGCACGGCGGGGCGTTGCCGCGGCCCAAAGACACCGGCAAGGACTATTTCACCCGGATCAGCGAAACCGATGAGGTGAAAACCCATCTGGCGCAATTGGCCGCGCAACGGGTGCAGGACGGTCAGATCGTGGTGTTCGATTCCGGCACCACCACCTTGCAGATCGCACGTTCGCTGCCGCTGGAGATCGCCATTACCGCGATCACCGCGTCGCCGATGACGGCCATCACCTTGTCCGAATACAAAGGCATCAAGGTGATTCTGGCGGGCGGCCAACTCAACCCGGCGACGATGTCGGCCGGCGGTCACGAAACCCTGCGGCTGCTCGCGGGCATCAAGGCCGACCTGCTGTTTACCGGGGTCTGCGCGATTCACCCGCAGGTGGGCTTGAGCTCATTGCATTTCGATGAAGTGCCGGTGAAACAGGCGATGCTCGACTGTGCCTCCCACGTGATTGCCGTCACCACGGCGGACAAGCTCGGTGCGGTGGAACCCTTTGTCGTCGCGCCTTGCAACCGCGTGCACACGCTGATCACCGAGCGGCATGTGGCGTCAGGCAATGTCGAGGACTACCGGGCGTTGGGGATTGAGGTGGTGCAGGCTTGAGTGGGTCTTTGTAGGAGCGAGCCTGCTCGCGATGGCGGTGTGACTGGCGCTGAATGTGTGTTGAATGGACTGGCATCTTCGCGAGCAGGCTCGCTCCTACAGGGATCGTTGTCGACCACAAATATCGGGGTCGGCAAACAACCCTTGTAGGAGCGAGCCTGCTCGCGAGAGGACAGCACAAACAACATCAATGCCGGATGTGCAGCCAATGGCTCAGCGCAATCGCTCAAGCATCTGGTAGTACCACATGCCGGCAGCAAGCATCGGGTTGCCGAGCAGGTCGCCCATGGGCACGCGGATGTGCTGGCAGGCGGCGAAGGTGTCGAACTGTTCCAGTTTTCCTGTGATCGCCCGGCCCATGATTTCGCCCATGATGTGGGTGGTGGCGATGCCGTGGCCGGAGTAGCCCTGGCAATACCAGACGTTGTCCGACAGCTTGCCCAGTTGCGGGATGCGGTTGATCACGATGCCCATCGCGCAACTCCACTGATAGTCGATGGCCACGCCTTTGAGCGCCGGGAAGGTCTGCTCGATGCACGGGCGCAACTCGGCGGCGATGTCGCGCGAATCCTTGCCGCTGTAGTTGGCGCCGCCACCGAACAACAGGCGACCGTCGGCGGTGAGGCGGTAGTAGTCGAGCACGAAACGGCAGTCGTAGACCGCCAGGTCTTCAGGGTTGATCTGTCTTGCCAGATCGCCCAGTGGCTCGGTGGTGACGATGCCGCCCATGGCCGGGAAAATCTTGCCCTTGAGCTTGCCCGGTTCCAGTTTGTGGTAGACGTCGCCGGCCAGCAGCACCTGGTTGGCGTCGATCTGTCCGTGGGCGGTGCGTACGCCAGGCGTGTCTCCATGGATGATCTCCAGCACTTCGCTGTTCTCGAAGATCAACGCACCGAGGCTTTCGGCTGCGCGAGCCTCGCCGATGCACAGGTTCAACGGATGCAGGTGCATGTTGCGGGTGTTCTTGATCGCGCCGTGGTAGAGGTTGCTTTGCAGCAGGTCGCGCACCTGGCTGCGGTCGAGCAGGCTGACCTCGTCGCCCATGCCACGGTGCACCGCCTCTTCGTAATCCTTGCGCAAGCCGACCATGTGCGCGGGTTTGTACGCGGCGTGCAGGTGGCCGTGCTTGAGGTCGCAGGCGATGCCGTACTTTTCCACGCGCTGCTGGATGATCTGGTGCCCGCGCCAGCGCAGGTTCCAGATGAAATCGTCGACGTCATCACCGATGGTACGGCGCATCTGTTTGCGCATGGCCTCGTCGCCCGACAGGCTGCCGGTGACCTGGCCGCCGTTGCGCCCGGTGGCGCCCCAGCCGATCTTGTGGCTTTCGACGATGGCGACCTTCAGGCCTTTTTCCGCCAGCTCGACGGCGGTGGCCACGCCGGTGAAACCGCCGCCGATGATCACCACGTCAACCCGGTGCCGGCCTTGCAGCGTCGGGTAATCGGTGTCCTGGTTGAGGGTGGCGGTGTAGTAGGAATTGCAACGTTGAGTCATGTCGGTGTCCAGGCAAATTTGGGAGAACCCAATGCCGGTCAGTCGAAGTGCGCAACCTGTGGGAGCGAGCAAGCTCGCTCCCACAGGGATTGCATACGCTGAGCAAACGCTGGGATAGCGAAGGAGGGGGCTCGCCGATCAGGCGGGCAGGACGCTATCCGGCGGACGTGCGGAGTGACGCAATTTGGAGCGGCGCAGGGCCATGGGCAGGTTGACGATGCGCTTCATGCAATGCCGTCCACGGCCAGCAGCGATGTGGCCTGGATCGAAATGTTCAGCAGGTGCTGTTCTGACGGCAAAGTACGCATGGCGCAGGTTTCCGGCGGCGGAAATCGTCGGTGGCGAGTAGAACAAGCCATCCGGGGATGGCTGGATACTAGGGAGGATTGCGGCGCGTGTAAATGTTTGATTCAGAACATCAGGTGCACACCGAGGCCGATCAACCCGCAGCCGATCAAAACCTCGATCACTCCGCGTTTGAAACGAAGCAATGCAACGCCCGCCACCATCGCGATCAGCAGCGAAGGCCAGTCCAGTTGTCCTTCGAAGCCTTTGGGCCAAAGCACGTGGTAGCCAAAGAAACACGCCAGATTGAGAATCACGCCCACCACGGCGGCGGTAATGGCCGTCAGCGGCGCGGTGAACTTGAGTTCGTTGTGCGTCGATTCCACCAATGGCCCGCCAGCGAGGATGAACAGGAACGAAGGCAGGAAGGTGAACCAGGTCACCAGCGTGGCGGCCACGGCACCGGCGACAAACGCTTGATCCGGCCCGAAGATCTGTAGCACGTAGCCGCCGATGAACCCGACGAAGGCGACGACCATGATCAACGGGCCGGGCGTGGTTTCACCGAGCGCCAGGCCGTCGATCATCTGCGTCGGCGTCAGCCATGCGTAGTGACCGACCGCGCCCTGGTAGACATACGGCAGCACCGCGTAAGCGCCGCCAAAGGTCAGCAGCGCGGCCTTGGTGAAGAACCAGGCCATCTGCGTCAGCGTGCCTTCCCAGCCGAACAGTGCGGTGAGCATGGCCATGGGCAGCGTCCACAAGATCGCACCGATAATGGCCAGGCGCGCCAGTTTCCAGCCACTGAACCGGGCGTGTTCGGGGGTTGGGGTGTCATCGTCGATCACGGCCGGGCCGAAGGACTTTTTCGCCGCGCTGTGGCCACCGGCCCTGAATTTTTCCGGTGCCAGGCGTCCGCCGAAAAAGCCGATGACCGCTGCGCCGAGCACGATCAGCGGAAACGGCATATTGAGCACGAAGATGGCCACGAAGGACGCGGCGGCGATGCCCCATAACCAGCCGTTCTTCAACGCCCGCGAGCCGATCCGGTGAGCCGCCTGCACCACGATTGCCGTGACTGCGGGCTTGATCCCGTAGAACAATCCGGCGACCACGGGCACTTCGCCAAAGGCGATGTACACCCAGGACAGTGCAATCAGGATGAACAGCGACGGCAACACAAACAGCACGCCAGCGATCACACCGCCCCAGGTCCGGTGCATCAGCCAGCCGATGTAGGTTGCCAACTGCTGAGCCTCAGGCCCGGGCAGCAACATGCAATAGTTGAGGGCATGCAGAAAGCGCCGCTCGGAGATCCAGCGCCGGCGCTCGACCAGCTCCTGATGCATGATCGAAATCTGCCCCGCCGGCCCGCCGAAACTGATGAAGCCAAGCTTGAGCCAGAACAGGAAGGCTTCGTGCAGGCTGATGGACCGGGGCTGTGGCACATCCTGTTGGGTGATCGGGGAGGGTGTGGGGCTCAAGCGAAAGTTCCTTGTGCAGAAAAGCGTTGAGCCAATGACTGTAGCTACGCCGGTGCGCGTTGCATAGCCACCTGATGCTGCGTTTCTGCCCAGCGCTCGACGGCTGAGCGGTCGCTGTCACGGGCATCGACCCAGCGTGCGCCACTCGCCACGTCTTCGCGTTTCCAGAACGGCGCGTCGGTTTTCAGGTAATCCATGATGAACGCACAGGCCTCGAAAGCGGCTTGACGATGGGGGCTGCTGACGCCGACAAACACGATCGGCTCGCTGATCGACAAGGGGCCGATCCGGTGCACGATCTCCACGGCCCGGAGTGGCCATCGAGCCCTGGCGTTGTCGATGATTGTTTGCAGCGAACGTTCGGTCATGCCCGGGTAGTGCTCCAGAAACATCCCGGTGACCGCCTCTCCCTGATTGATGTCGCGCACATAGCCGACGAAGTTGACCACGGCACCCACCCCCGGATTGTTCGCCTGCAGGCTGTCGATCAGCAGGCCGATGTCGAACAATTCACGCTGGACCCGAACTGTCATGCCTCAACCCCCAGTGACCGGTGGAAAAAAGGCGATCTCGTCATAGTCCTCGATCACCCGGTCCGTATGGCACAGCTCCTGGTTCAGTGCACACATCAGGTTGTTTTCACCGAGCACATGGCTCCACAGTTCACCGCGAGCCATCAGCAATCGACGCACGTCCTCGATGGTCTTGAGGCTGTCGGTCAGGGGCAGTTTTTCACCGCCCAGGTTGAGCTGTTCGCGGTAACGGGCGAAGTAATTGATCAGGATCATTGTGCGTCCTCGAACTTGAAATGACCGGAGCGGCCACCTTGTTTACTGAGCAGCCGGATGTCGTCGATGACCATGCCGCGGTCCACTGCCTTGCACATGTCGTAGAGGGTCAACGCCGCCACGCTGACGGCGGTCAGGGCCTCAAGTTCGACCCCGGTCTGGCCCTCTACGCGGCAGGTGCCGACGATTTTCACGCTGTCCGGCGTGCAGGCCTTGAGTTCGACATGGATCGAACTGAGCAGCAGGGTGTGGCACAGCGGGATCAGCTCATGGGTTTTCTTCGCCGCCATGATTCCGGCGATCCGCGCCACGGCAAATACATCGCCCTTGGGGTGGCCGTCGCTTTGAATCAGTTTCAGGGTTTCCGGGCGCATCCGCACCCAGGCCTGGGCCTGTGCTTCGCGCTGCGTCGGGGCTTTTTCGCTGACATCGACCATGTTGGCGCGACCCTGGTTGTCCAGGTGGGTCAGGCCATCGGGGGATGCATCTGCAATGTCTGTCATGGGAGGTTCCTGCGCTTGCCAGCGCGGTGATCGGGTGAAGGCATCATGCCGGGCTGTAAATGCGTGGTGCGTTGCGGTGGGGGACGTGAATCAGGTTGAGGCGATGTTTGATTGCCCACAGCACGGTCAGAGCACTGGGCGCCGACAGACTGACCAGCGTGCCGAGCCTGGCCCTGACGGCCTTGTGGATCAGTTCCAGGCTGCAACGGCTGGTAACGACCGTGAAGCCGCAACGGCTGTCGATACCGGCGTGTTGCAGGGCCCCGATCAGCTTGTCCAGCGCGTTGTGGCGGCCAATGTCTTCGCGGCAGATCAGCGCGTTGCCTTCGCTGTCGAAGTACAGCGCTGCGTGCAGCGCGCCGCTACTGCGGGCCATTTGTTGGGCCTGTTCGATGCGGTTGCGGATGTCGATGAAATGCTCGGCGGGCGGCAGCGCAACCGGATCGAGAATCTCCAGTTTCGGCAGGGCCTGCTCCAAGGCTTCCACACCGCACAGTCCGCAGCCACTGGTGCCCGCCATTTGCCGGCGATGGTTCTTTAGCGCCCAGAATGCGCGGCTGGAGATCTGCACGTCTGCTTGAACGGCCTGGTCGAAGTGGGTGAGTCGCAGGTCGTAGATTTCGCTCTGGTGCGCAACGATGTCGTTGCTGACGCTGAAACCGCGGATGAAATCTTCGAGGTTGCCCGGCGACACCATCATCACGGCCTGACTCAAACCGTTGTAGGTGATTGCCAGGGCAATCTCTGATGCCAGCGCCGCCTGACAAACTGACGCGGCATTGTCGTACTCGCGAAAGTTCACACTCAGCGGTTTTGGCGCGGGGGCGTTAGTGTCGCTTCGAGCATCGGCTTGTTCAACTTGGCACAACATGAAAAGAACCTCGAAGCGCTGAATTAAGTTCAGGCTACGGGTAACTTTTCAACGCGTCCAATCGCTTGTTCCGATGTGCCGATTGGTGATGTCTATCAAGCCGGGCAAACATGTCCGGTTCGGTTTTATATAAAGCCGAAACTTGATCAGTGGGTCCGGCTGAGTAACGTTCGTGCTTCGGCGAAACACTTCTCGGCAATCGCCGAACGTGGCTCGGTCTTGCGCATCACCAGGCCCAGGGGCGCGAGCACGCTGGCATCCGGCAATTCGATGAACGACAGGTGTTCGATGGGCTCTTCCAGGCCACTGTCCAGCGGCATGATCGCGCAGCAGAAACCTTCGTGAATCGCCTGCAGCAACTGGTAGGTCGAATCGCTTTCGAGGATCGGCTGCGGGTCCAGTCCGCGGCTGCGAAAGCTCAGGTCGATGGATTTGCGGTAGTGCATGCCGTTGCTGAGCATCCCCAGCGGCAGTTCGGCGGCGTCCTCCCAGCTCATTTGCGTGCCGTCGAAATGGAAGTGACGGTTGTCGTACAGTAGGCCGACGCGGGTCTCGCCGATCTCGAAACACTCGAAATAGCTCGGGTTGACGTGATCGAGGTAGCACACGCCCAGGTCCAGCTGATTGTTGCCAAGGCCCTCGATGATCTGGTCGGAACTCAAGGACGACAGGCTGTACTTGAGCTCGGGAAAGCTGCGGGACAGGCCCTGGATGCAGGTGACCGGGTTGAAGCTGCTCAGCGGCACCAGCCCCAGGCGCAAGTTACCGACGAGCTGGCCCCGGCACGCGGCGGCCTCGGCGAAGAGCCCGTCGTGGGCGGCCAGCAGGGTCCTGGCCCACGCCAGTACTCGTTCGCCGGCCTCGGTAAAACCCTCGAAGCGCTGGCCCCTGGTGACCAGCACCAGGTCCAGTTCATCCTCCAGGTTGCGCAGGCGCATCGACAGCGTGGGCTGGGTGATGTGGCAGCGCGCGGCCGCCTGGCCGAAGTGGCGGGTCTGCTCCAGGGCGATCAGGAACTTGAGTTGTTTGATGTCCATGACGGCACCTGCTGGCGGGGGAGTGAAGGGGTAAGTATTGACTCAGGTGCGCAAGACACAAGGCGAGGCAGGAATCGTGAGGTGCGGACGATCTCATTGTCTTTGATGTGCGTCCAATCACTGCTATCTAAGGGGTTATCGACGGGCTCTATCATTGATGGTGTTTCTGCTATTTTTATATTGATAGATCGGCTCGATAGTCTGGTTGGTTAGAGTGATTAGACACGGCTTTATTTATCGAATTAGTCTTCGGAAGTCATTTAAATTATATCTGCCGGAGAACTCCATGAGCGTCAAACCGGATGCATTGTTTATACCCCTGAATATTGCCGTGCTGACCGTTAGCGATACCCGTGAATATGCCAATGACACCTCCGGCCAATTACTCGTCAGCCGTTTGCTGGAAGCCGGCCACACCCTCAGCGAGCGCAACCTGCTCAAGGACGACCTGTACAAGATCCGCGCGCAGGTGGCGAACTGGATTGCCGACGACGGCATCCAGGTGGTGCTGATCACCGGCGGCACCGGCTTCACCGGCCGCGACAGCACACCCGAGGCAGTGGCCTGTTTGCTGGATAAGCAGATCGATGGCTTCGGTGAGCTGTTCCGGGCGATTTCGATCCTCGACATCGGCACCTCCACGGTGCAGAGCCGGGCACTGGCCGGGCTGGCCAATGGCACGCTGGTCTGCTGCCTGCCGGGCTCCACGGGTGCCTGCCGCACCGCCTGGGAAGGCATCCTTGCCGAGCAACTCGACGCGCGCCACCGGCCGTGCAATTTCGTACCGCACCTCAAGCCGGTGCAAGCCTGCGGGACGCGGGGATGAGCACTTCACCGCTGATGTCGGTAGAGCAAGCCATCGACCGGCTGCTGACCATGGCCGAGGCGCAGTGGATTGAAGACAGTGAAGCGGTGCCTCTGAGTGCCGCCAGGCAACGGGTGATGGCCACTGACCTGGTGGCGAGCCTCGATCTGCCGCCGTGGCCGAACAGCGCCATGGACGGCTATGCCCTGAATGTCGACGGTTGGGGCGGGGTACCGCTGAGCGTGTCGCAGCAGGTATTTGCCGGTCACGCCCCCGAAGCCCTGGCACCCGGAACCTGCGCGCGGATTTTCACCGGCGCACCGGTTCCGCAGGGTGCCAACTGCGTGGAGATGCAGGAGAACACCGAGGTGCTGGATGACGGACGTATCCGCTTCATACAGCCCCTGAGCGCGGGCAGCAACATCCGACCGCAAGGCCAGGAGAACCGCGTCGGCGATGTGCTGCTGCGCGCCGGCAAGCGCCTCGGCCCGTTCGAATTGGCGGTCGCGGCGGCGCAGGGCTGCACTCATGTGCAGGTCGTGCGGCGACCACGGGTGGCGTTGTTGTCCACCGGCGATGAACTGGTCGAGCCGGGCACGCCACTCAAGCCCGGCAGCATCTACAACAGCAACCGAACCTTGTTGAGCCATTGGTTGAGTGCGTTGGGTTGCGAGGTCATCGATGCCGGCATTCTCCCCGATGAGCCACGGCAGACTCGGCTCAAGCTCGAACAGCTGCAACACACGGCGGACCTGATGCTCAGCACGGGCGGCGTGTCCGCCGGTGACGCCGACTGCCTCGGCCAGGTGCTGCGCGAGTGCGGCAAGCCGTTGCTGTGGAAACTCTCGATCAAACCCGGCAAGCCATTGACCGTGGGCCACTTCGGCCGCGTGCCGGTGATTGGCCTGCCGGGCAATCCGACATCGGCGCTGGTCACTTTCGGCCTGTTGGCGCGGGTTTACCTGTTGCGGATTCAGGGTGTCGAAGACGTCGAGCCTTTGAGCTTTCCGGTGAGTGTCGGTTTTACCTGGCCCAAACCCGGAAGCCGCCGCGAGTACCTGCGGGTGAAACTCGAAGCCGGTCACGCGGTGCTCTATCCGAACCAGAGCTCAGGCGTTTTGTTGGGGGCATCCTGGGCCGATGGGCTGGTTGAGGTGCCGGAAGGCTGCACCCTGGAAATGGGCGACATGGCGCGGTTCATACCCTTCAGCGAGCTGTTCTGACACCGCCCCTGTGGGAGCGAGCCTGCTCGCGAAGAGGCCGGCATATCCAACAGATATGTTGGCAGACAGACCGCTATCGCGAGCAGGCTCGCTCCTACAGGTTTTGCGTTTGTCCTGAATATCAGTTCAACACAAAATCCACCGGCTCCAGCTGTGGCGGCAACTCCGTCACGCCCAGCGCCGCCAGCACATCGCGCTCGATGTTGCGCACGATGGCGTCGGTGGGCAGGTCGTTTTCGTCGCGGCCGAACGGGTCTTCCAGTTCGTCGGCAATCGCATCCAGGCCGAAAAAGGTGTAGCTGACAATCGCGGTGAAAATCGGTGTCAGCCAGCCCAGGGGTTCGGCCATGGCAAACGGCAAGAGGATGCAGAACAGGTAGATGGTGCGGTGCAGCAACAGGGTGTAGGGGAAGGGGAGCGGGGTGTTCTTGATCCGTTCACAGACGGCCTGGGCATGGGTCAGGCTGGCGAGATGGTTGGCCATGAGCGTGTAGCGCCAGTCGTTGATCGCCCCGGACTCGTTGAGTGTCGAGCACTGCTGACCGACCTGCATCAGGATCTGCCCGCTGATGTCCGTGGAGTTGCCCTTGGGCATCGGGTGCAGCCAGTCGCCACTGGCGGCCATTTCGTTTTCCTGGCGCAGGCGCGCGTTGAGGGCATGGGCGAAGCCGCAGAGGTTGCTGAGGATCGTGTGGCGTTCAGCCGTGTCCTTGATCACCAGGGTTTCACGAATCATCGAGCGGACTTCCACAATCACATCGCCCCAGGCCTTGCGCGCTTCATACCAGCGGTCGTAGCAGGCGTTGTTGCGAAAGCTCATGAAGATCGACAACGACAAACCCAGCAGCGTGAAGGGCGTGGCACTGACCTTGGAAAAGTAACTGGGGTGCAGGGTTTCGATGAGTACGATGGCCGAGGCGAGCAGCGTCACCATCAGGCTGCGCCAGGCGATGCGTTTGGCAATCGAACCCTTGAGGGACGTCAGCACGCCGATCAGGTTGGGTTTGGGTCTCACGATCATGGGTTTCAGCCGCCCGTCATGTTCATGAAGCGAACAACCTGAACATCGTCGTTCACTTCGAAGTTGTGTCGATAAGGCTTGAGTTTCATCGCCTCGATAATGGCTTTTTCCAGGCGTTCGGGCTGTCCGGGATGGCTGCGCAAGACAGCCTTGAGATCCACTGAGTGCTCATTGCCCAGGCACAGCAGCAGACGTCCTTCCACGGTCAGCCGCACCCGATTGCAGGTGCCGCAAAAGTTGTGGCTGTGGGGCGAGATGAACCCCAGGCGAATCTGCGGCGCCTCGGCCAGGCGCCAGTAGCGCGACGGACCCTGGGTCGACTCGGCGGAATCAATCAAAGTGTAGCGTTCGGCGATGCGTTCGCGGACCTGGCTGCTTGCGAAAAACGATTCGGCGCGGCTGTGTTCATCGATGGTGCCCAACGGCATTTCTTCGATGAAGGAGATGTCGAGGTTACGGTCGATGGCGAAGCTCACCAGATCATTGATCTCATGGTCGTTGCGGCCCTTCATCACCACGCAATTGAGCTTGGTGTTGCGAAATCCGGCCTGGTTGGCGGCGTCGATGCCCTTGATCACCTGCGCCAGGTCACCGGTGCGGGTCAGTTCGCGAAAACGTTGCGGGTCCAGGCAATCGAGGCTGATGTTGAGGCGCTTGACCCCGGCATCGAACAACGGCTCGGCCAGTCTGGCCAGCTGCGAACCGTTGGTGGTCATGCACAGTTCACGCAGGCCGGGCAGGGCGGCGATCTTCTCGCACAGTTGCACCACGCCCGGACGGATCAACGGCTCGCCCCCGGTCAGGCGGATCTTGCGGGTGCCCAGCGCCACGAAGCTTTCGGCAATCTGGTAAATCTCTTCCAGAGTCAGCACCCGTTGGCGCGGCAGAAACTGCATGTCCTCGGCCATGCAATATACGCAACGGAAATCGCAGCGGTCGGTGACCGACATCCGCAGATAGTCCACGCGCCGGGAGAAGCCATCGATCAAGACTCGTTCTGACATGACACCCTCGCTTGGCGCTTTTTTGTATGAAGTTTCCGTCACTGACGGACTTGTTGAGCGCAGGCTAAGAGCAACTTCAACGGGCGTCCAATCACTATTGATGACCGGCTGATCGAGCGGATCTATGATGAACTTTTTTTCGTGATTAAAAGAACTTTGATTGATTTTAAGTCATTGAAAATAAAGGTAAAAAAGCCGTGATAGAGCGTTTCGATAATGTGGTCATAAATAGCGATTAGACAATAATTAAACGACATTCATATGCTTTCTCCGCAAATCGAACAATGACCTGAATCAGGTCGAAGCCTGTGTGCATTGTCACGGAGAAGTACCATGTCTCAAGTCGACCGCTACAAACCCTATAAAGGTGCCGCCGCTGGTTGGGGTGCGCTGATCGCTGTTACCAAAAACTGGCTGGGCAGTGAAAACGCGCTGAAGAACATTCGCGCCATGCTCAAGACCAACCAGAATGGCGGGTTCGACTGCCCCGGTTGCGCCTGGGGCGAGTCGCCGGAAAACGGCATGGTCAAGTTCTGCGAGAACGGCGCCAAGGCGGTTAACTGGGAAGCCACGGGGCGTTTGGTCGACCCGGCCTTCTTCAACAAATACAGCGTCTCGGCGCTGGCCGAGCAGAGCGATTACTGGCTGGAGTATCAGGGCCGCCTGACCCACCCGATGCGTTATGACGCGGCCACCGACCGTTACGTGGAAACCACCTGGGACGAAGCGTTCGCGACGATTGCCCGGCACCTCAATGCGCTGGAATCGCCGGATCAGGCCGAGTTCTACACCTCGGGCCGGGCCAGCAACGAGGCCGCCTATCTCTATCAACTGTTCGTCCGGGCCTACGGCACCAACAACTTCCCGGACTGCTCGAACATGTGCCACGAAGCCAGCGCGGTGAGCATGATCGAAAGCCTTGGCGTGGGCAAAGGCACCGTGGTGTTTGACGACCTGGAACATGCCGACGCGATCTTCGTCATCGGCCAGAACCCCGGCACCAACCACCCGCGGATGCTTGAACCCTTGCGCGAAGCGGTCAAGCGCGGTGCGCAGGTGATCTGCATCAACCCGCTCAAGGAGCGTGGTCTGGAGCGCTTCCAGCATCCACAGCACCCGATCGAAATGCTGCTGAACGGCTCCGAGCCCACCAACACCGCGTACTTCCGCCCGGCACTGGGCGGTGACATGGCGGTCATGCGCGGCATGGTCAAGTTCCTGTTGCAGTGGGAGCGCGAAGCTCAGGTCAGCGGCGGCGAGCCGGTGTTCGACCATGCGTTCATCGCCGAACACACCTCGGGAATGGGTACCTACCTGGGCGAAGTCGACGCCACCAGTTGGGAGCACATCGAGCAGCAGTCGGGCATGACTCTGGCTGACATCGAACTCGCCGCCCGCATGTACGCCCGGTCCAAGCGGGTGATCATGTGCTGGGCGATGGGCCTGACCCAGCACACGCATTCGGTGCCGACGCTGCAGGAAGTCATCAACCTGATGCTGCTGCGCGGCAACGTTGGCCGTCCCGGCGCGGGGCTGTCGCCGGTGCGCGGTCACAGTAACGTGCAGGGCGACCGCACCATGGGCATCAACGAACTGGCGCCTGCGGATTTGCTCGATGCCCTGGAAAAACGCTTCTCCTTCAAGCCGCCGCGCGAGCATGGTCACAACACCGTGATGGCGATCGGCGCGATGGAGCAGGGACGTTCGAAAGTGTTTATCGCCCTGGGCGGCAACTTCGCCCAGGCCACCCCCGACACGCCGCGCACCCACGCCGCGTTGCGCAAATGCGACCTCACCGTGCACATCGCCACCAAGCTCAACCGCAGCCATCTGGTCACCGGCCGTGAAGCGCTGATCCTGCCGTGCCTGGGTCGCACCGACATCGACATTCAGGCCGAAGGGCCGCAAGGCGTGACCGTGGAAGACACCTTCAGCATGATCCATATCTCCCACGGGCAACTGAAGCCGAAGTCAAAACACCTGCGCTCGGAGCCTGCGATCATTGCCGGCATCGCCGCCGCGACCCTGGGCAAGCACCCGATCGACTGGAACTGGGCCATCGGCGACTACGGCCGCATCCGCAACATGATTGCCGACACCATTCCCGGCTTCGAGGATTTCAACCGGCGCTTGCTGCATCCGGGCGGTTTCCACATGCCCAATGATGCGGCCAAGCGCATCTGGAAAACCGCCAGCGGCAAGGCTCAGTTCACTCCGAGCGTGTTGCCGGAGCACCTGATCAGCGAGGGCGTGCGCAACCTGGCGGTCAAGCCGCACCTGATCCTGCAGACCATGCGCTCCCACGATCAGTACAACACCACGCTGTACGGCCTGGATGACCGCTATCGCGGGGTGTACGGCATGCGCGACGTAGTGTTCGCCAACGAGCAGGACATTCGCCGGCTGGGCTTTGAACCTGGGCAGAAGGTCGACCTGGTGGCGCTGTGGGACGACGAACGCGAGCGTCGGGTCAGCGGTTTCACCCTGATCGCCTACGACATTCCTGCCGGTCAGGCGGCGGCGTACTACCCCGAGACCAACCCGCTGGTGCCGCTGGAAAGTTACGGTGACCGCACCTTCACCCCGACTTCCAAGTTCATCGCCATCCGGCTGGAACAGGCGAAGGCCAGCAACCTGATTTCGACTTCCGCCGCCTGACACCGGGGGCGGCCCGATGCCGCTCGCGTAACCCTTTCGACTTGTGTTGGCTGCAGGCCCCCCGGCCTGACGGTGGTCCGGCCGTGTGCCGCCGTTTTTCAGCCGCGATGAGGATATCGACATGTTTAACCTGGAGGCACTGGACCTGGCGCGCATGCAATTCGCGTTCACGGTTTCGTTCCACATCATCTTCCCTGCCATCACCATCGGACTGGCCAGTTTCCTGGCGGTGCTCGAAGGGCTTTGGCTGAAGACCCACAACGACACCTACCGCGATCTCTACCATTTCTGGTCGAAGATCTTCGCCGTCAACTTCGGCATGGGCGTGGTCTCGGGGCTGGTCATGGCCTACGAGTTCGGCACCAACTGGAGCCGCTTCTCCGATTTCGCCGGCAGCATCACCGGGCCCTTGCTGACCTATGAAGTGCTCACGGCGTTCTTCCTCGAGGCCGGTTTCCTCGGGGTCATGCTGTTCGGCTGGAACCGGGTAGGGCGCGGCTTGCACTTCTTCTCGACGGTCATGGTCGCTATCGGCACGCTTATTTCGACCTTCTGGATTCTCGCCTCCAACAGCTGGATGCAAACGCCCCAGGGCTTCGAGATCGTCGACGGTCGGGTGATGCCGCTGGACTGGCTGGCCATCGTGTTCAACCCGTCGTTCCCGTACCGCCTTGCGCACATGGCGATTGCCGCGTTCGTGGCCACCGCCTTCTTTGTCGGCTCGTCGGCGGCGTGGCACCTGCTGCGCGGCAACGACACCAAACAGGTGCGCAAGATGCTGTCGATGGCGTTGTGGATGGCCTTGATCGTCGCGCCGATCCAGGCGGTGGTCGGTGACGCCCACGGCTTGAACACCCTGGAACATCAACCGGCGAAGATCGCGGCCATCGAAGGGCACTGGGAAAACAACGGCAATGAAGCGACGCCGCTGGTGCTGTTCGGCATCCCCGACATGCAGGCCGAGAAGACCAAATATGCCATCGAGATTCCGTACCTGGGCAGCCTGATCCTGACCCACAGCCTCGACAAGCAGATCCCGGCGCTCAAAAGCTTCCCGAAAGAGGACCGGCCGAATGCGACGGTGGTCTTCTGGAGTTTCCGCGTCATGGCCGGGCTGGGCATGTTGATGGTGCTGGCTGGCGTGCTCGGCCTGGCCCTGCGCCGCAGCGGCGCCATCTACCGCAATCGCTGGTTCCTGCGCCTGATGTTGTGGATGGGGCCAAGTGGCCTGATCGCCATGCTGGCCGGGTGGATCACCACCGAAGTCGGGCGCCAGCCGTGGGTGGTGTATGGCCTGCTGCGCACCACCGATGCCGCGTCGAATCACAGTGTCGCGCAGTTGAGCATCTCGCTGGCGCTGTTCGTGGTGATCTATTTCTCGGTGTTCACGGTGGGCATCGGCTACATGATGAAACTGGTCGGCAAAGGGCCGCAGCCGCATCACGGGCATGCCGTCGACGGGCATTCCGATCAGGTCATCACACCGCGCCGGCCGCTGTCCGCCGACGCTGAAATCCTCGAAACCGACGCCCGCGTCAATTGAAGGAAGGGAGTTGAGTCATGGGTATTCAAGGTATCGATTTATCGCTGATCTGGGGCGTGATCATCGCCTTCGGCGTGATGATGTACGTGATCATGGACGGCTTCGACCTGGGGTTGGGCATTCTGTTTCCGCTGATCCCGGATGCGAAGGAGCGCGATGTGATGATGAACACCGTGGCACCGGTCTGGGACGGCAACGAGACCTGGCTGGTGCTGGGCGGCGCGGCGCTGTATGGCGCATTCCCGCTGGCCTATTCGGTGATTCTGGAGGCGTTGTACCTGCCGCTGATCCTGATGTTGTGCGGCTTGATCTTCCGCGGTGTGGCGTTCGAGTTCCGTTTCAAGGCCAGCCCTGAAAAGCGGCATGTCTGGGACATGGCGTTCATCGGCGGTTCGCTGCTGGCGACCTTCTCCCAGGGCGTGGTGATTGGTACTTACATTGCCGGCATCCCGGTGGTCGACCGCCAGTTCGCCGGTGGTTCGCTGGACTGGCTGGCACCGTTTCCGTTGTTCTGCGGAGTCGGTCTGATCGTCGCTTATGCGCTGCTCGGCAGCACCTGGTTGCTGGTCAAGACCGAAGGCATGCTCGAATCGCGCATGCGCCTGTTCACCCGGCCCCTGGCCTGGCTGCTGTTGGCGGTAATCGGCGTGATCTGCGTGTGGACGCCGATCCTGCATCCGGAAATCGCCACCCGCTGGTTCGCCCATGCGCACCTGGCGGTGTTCGGTGGCCTGGCGGTGCTGGCCCTGCTGGCGATGTTCGGCTTGCTCAAGACCCTGCGCCAACGCCACACCCATTGGCCGTTCGCCTTCACCCTGATGCTGGTGTTCCTGGGCTACATCGGCCTGGCATTCAGCATCTGGCCGAACATCGTGCCGCCGTCAATCAGCCTGTGGGCAGCGGCGTCACCGCCGACCAGCCAGCTGTTCATCCTGATCGGCGCGCTGTTCATCCTGCCGATCATCCTGATGTACACGGTCTGGAGCTACTACGTGTTCCGCGGCAAAGTGAGGATTGGCGATGGCTACCATTGATACGAATCAAACGGCACCCGCGCGCTGGTACAAGCGCCTGGGATGGCTGGTGGTGATCTGGCTGGGCAGCGTGGTTGCCTTGGGTGTGGTGGCGGGGGCGTTGCGGATGTTGATGCATGCGGCCGGGATGAGTAGCCACTGAGGTTCGCTGCGAAAAATGAAACCCGGAGCCGAGGGTGTAATTAGTTTTGTGTAAACGGTCATTTGGCAGGAGACTGCCTACCCCAAGGAAATCCAATGACCGAGCCAAAATCCAAGCGCGCCAAACGAGTCAAACCTGATCCTGAACTGGTTAAATTGGCCGACAGCCTGCTGAGCAATTAC
>NZ_JAHBDI010000048.1:0-18026 GCF_019956275.1 Pseudomonas sp. GL-RE-26 | reverse complement strand
GGTAGCGTTCGTGGCGCAGGCGCGCATAGAAAAAGCCGCTTTCGCTTTGCAGGTCTTCGTCGCGCAGGTGGGACTTGCCGAGCACGCGGTAGGGTTCGGCGTAGTGGTAGGCGTCGCCGTAGGTGTTGTCGGCGACGCCGCGGATCGTGGCCACGCCGTGGGTGGTGGGCTCGCCGAGGGTCTGGTCGACCTCGCCGTCGAGGAAGGCGCGGCTGTCGTCGGGGTGATAGGCGCGTACGCTGACGTGCTGTTCCACCACCCGGTGGCGGGTTTTCAGGGCCCAGACGCTGTCCTGCTCGCTGTTGCTGAAGCCCGACGGCGGGCGCAGCGGCAGTTCGACGTCGAACTGGTAGCAGCGCTGGTCGTCGCAGAACTCGACGACGTCGAAGGCCAGCTCTTCGTGCTGGATGCAGCGGTACCAGATGCCGACGTCGGCCAGGATCCGGCTGATGAAAGCCAGGTCGCTTTCCTGGTACTGCATCACCTGCTCGCGTTGCGGATACTCGCGCTTGAGGTTGAAGCGAAAGTGCCCGGTGTCCAGACCATGGCGGTCGCGCAGGATGTTTTTGACGATGTCTGGCACGGACTGGTGCTGATAGATCCGCGTTTGCTGGCCGCGATCGAGCAGGGCCAGGCGCGGTTGCAGGATGACTTCGTAGCGGGCTTCGTCGATTGAGCCGGACAGGCGCTGGCAGGCGGTGATGCGGCCATAGACGGTGCGCAGGGGCTTGGGCGGTTTGGGCACTTCCCAAGAGAACACGGGCACGTTGGACGGTGCGTCGTACAGGCTGAACTCGGCGTACTGGCCGATGAATTTTTCCGCGCCGATGTCGAGGTCGCTGGCGGTGAATTCGATGCGGTAGAGGTAGGGTTGGCTGAGGTACTCATGACCCTCGAAGGTGAGGACGTCGAGGTGGGTGTCGAGTTTGTCGATCTTGAGTGTGTGGCGGTTGTGGTCGAAGACCGGGTTCATGCTCGGCCCTCCGGTGCAACGACTGAAGGTCCGTCGGTGAATTGCAGCGTGATGCCCTCCTCATCGCTGCAGCCCAGGGTCACGCCAAGGGTTTTGTATTTGGCGGCCTGACGCTGCAGCAGCTGTTGGCTGAGCGCCGGCAGAATCTGCTGGTTGAGCAGGCTGTCGATGTTGCGCGCACCGGTGTCGGGCAGCAGGCAGGCGGCGACCAATGCATCGTGCAGGCCATCCTCGATCTGGCAGGTCAGGCCGTAATGGCTGTGCAGGCGCCTGGCGACCTTGGCAAGTTTCAGGGCGACGATATGCTTGAGCGCGTCGGCCAGCAGCGGGCGGTAGATCAGGGTCTGGAAGCGGGCGAGCAACGCCGGCTGGAAGTGCTCGCGCAGCAGCGGTCGCAGCCATTCGTGCAAGTCGCTGTCGCTGGCTTCGGGCTGTTCGCGCAGACCGTTTTGCAGCTCATCGCTGCCAAGGTTGGAGGTCATCAGGATGACAGTGTTGCGGAAGTCGATTTCGCGTCCTTCGCCATCACGCATGAAGCCGCGGTCGAACACCTGGTAGAACAGGTTGAGCACGTCGCGGTGGGCCTTTTCCACTTCATCCAGCAGCACCACGCTATAGGGCCGCTGGCGCACCGCTTCGGTGAGCACGCCGCCCTGGCCGTAACCGACGTAACCCGGTGGCGAGCCCTTGAGCTGGCTGACGGTATGGGCTTCCTGGTACTCGGACAGGTTGAGGGTGATCAGGGATTTTTCGCCACCGAACAGGCAGTCCGCCAGCGCCAGGGCGGTTTCGGTCTTGCCGACGCCGCTGGTGCCCACCAACAGGAATACCCCCAACGGCGCCTGCTCTTCGGTCAAGCCGGTCTTGGCTGCGCGCAGGCGCTGGGCCAAGGCACCGAGGGCAGATTCCTGGCCAATCACCCGCTCGCCGAGTTGCCATTCCAGAGTCAGCAGGCTGGCTTGTTCGTCCTTGAGCAAACTGCCCAGGGGCACGCCGGTCCAGTCGGCGATGACTTCCGCAACACTGCGTGCATCGACGTCCAGGGACAGCATTGGCTGGCTGCCCTGGGCCCGCAGCAATTGCTCCTGCAGTTTCGCGCAGAGGTCGCTGCGGGCCGGTTCGGCCTGACGCGCATCGAGCAATTGTCGGGTCAGGTCAAGTTCATAGCGGTACTGGCACAGCAAGTCGTCCTGCTGTTGTTGCATCTCGACCTGCTGCCCGGCGATCAGCGTCAATCGTTCGCTCAAGTCGCTGCCATTGAGTTGCACATCCTGTTCCAGTGCGCGCCGCTCCAGCTCCAGCGCGGCATGCCGGGCCTTGAGCCGCACCAGTGCCTGGGGCTCGCAGTCGAGGCTCATGCGCACCCGCGCGCTGGCAGTGTCGAGCAGGTCGACGGCCTTGTCCGGCAGCTGGCGGCCCGTGAGGTAGCGCCGCGACAGGCTGACCGCGGCCTGCACCGCCGCGTCCTGAATGTGCACGCCGTGATGGCTGGCGTAACGGGCCTTGAGGCCGCGCAGCATCAGGCAGGCGCTGGCATCGTCCGGCTCGTCGACCTTGACCATCTGAAAGCGCCGCTCCAGGGCGGCATCGCGCTCGAAGTACTGTTTGTATTCGCTCCAGGTGGTCGCGGCGATGGTGCGCAATTCGCCTCGCGCGAGGGCCGGCTTGAGCAGGTTCGCCGCATCCGCCCCACCCGCCTGGTTGCCGGCGCCGATCAGGGTGTGGGCTTCGTCGATGAACAGCAGCACCGGGTTGGCCGATTGCTGCACGGCGTCGATGACGTTTTTCAGGCGTTGCTCGAACTCGCCTTTTACCCCGGCGCCTGCTTGCAGCAGGCCAAGGTCCAGGGTGCGCACGCTGACTGCCTTGAGGCTGTCGGGCACGTTGCCGTCGGCAATGCGCAGGGCCAGGCCTTCGACCAGCGCGGTCTTGCCCACGCCGGGCTCGCCGACGAGGATCGGGTTGTTCTTGCGCCGCCGGCTGAGGATGTCGATGACCTGGCGGATTTCATCGTCACGCCCGAACACCGGGTCGATCTGCCCGGCCCGCGCCTTGGCGGTGATGTCCTGGGTGAACCTGTCCAGTACCGCTTGCAAGGCATCGTGCACGGCAGCTCCGGGGACAGGTAACGCCGGGGGCTGGTCCAACGCACTTTGCTGTTGGACTTGCGGGCGTTCTTCGGAGTGTTGATCGAGCAGCGTCGACAGCTGCTGCAACTGGATTTCACTGAGGCTCAGCATTAGCCAGGCCGCATCGCTATCCAGCAGTTGCGGACTGTCCTGCAGCGCGCCCAGCAGGTGCGCCGATCGCAAGCTGTCATGCCCTTCCAGCGACGCGCGCAACCAGGCGCTCTCGATCAGTTTGTGCAACTTGCCGCACAACTGCGGCTTGCCTTGCACGCTGCGCGGCAGACTGTCGAGATGGTCAAGCAGACCGCGCCACAGTGCGTCCATGTCCCATTCATGACGACGGGCGATCAGGGTCAGGTCGCCCTCGCCCTGCTCCAGCAACTTGAGCAGCCAGTGTTCGATGCTGATTTGCCCATGGGCTCGGCTTTGACACAAGGAGGCCGCTGCACTGAGCGCCTGGGCGCAGTAAGGATTGAGGCGGCGAAGCAGGCGCGTGGAGTTGTCGGTCATGGAGGTACGTCCTTGTGCTGAAGGGTCAGCGGATAGTCGGTCAGGGCGATGGAAAGTGTCGGGATGGGCTGGGTTGAACGTCCGCGCACAGACGCTCAACCCAGTGCACCGGAACCAGCAGGCAGAGGCCTGCCTGCTGGTTATTCAACGTTACCCTCTACTACGTTTGTCCCATTTATCGTCGTGTTTGAGGTTTCCGTCCTTGAAGTCCCAGAAGATCTCCTCGTAGCGCAACTCAACCTCTTCCAGGTGGTTGAGTTTCGCCTTGTCCGGATCTTTGACGTCGTGCATTTTCGACTCGACCTTCACTACCTTCACTTTTTTAAGCAGGGTGTTGTAGTACTCGACTTCCTGGCCAGCGTCGTCGATGCGATAAAATTTGAACTCGGCGCTCTCGAGTGTCTGGCCTGTAGTAGCAGCCTTATAGAGGTATGTGCTGGAAGCATCGATTTCCTTAGTGAACACGTACGGAGCATGGGTCCGCGTACCGGTCAATTTTCCGGTGTTATCGTCGCTGGCGATGTAGACGCTGTGGTTGTGAGCGACCACCTCGATACTGCCTTCGCGACCTTGCACGGTCACTGAACCTTTAATGTCCGCACCGCCGTCATTTTTCAGCCACAGGTAAACGGGAATTGCCATGTGAAGCTCCTTTTCTCAGTACACAAATGCCGCGTTTGCGGCAGGGAGTTGAACGTCGGCCCCGACCGTGGGTAGCACGCAGGCCCCCGCTTCCGGCACCAGACGGATATCGACGCGACGGTTGGCTTGACGCCCCCCCTCGGTGTCATTGCTCGCGATCGGCTGGCTCTTGCCAAAGCCCTGCACCGCGAAGCAGCTGTCGGGGATGCCACCCATGCGTTGCATCCACTCACGTACCGCTGCCGCGCGGGCACGGGACAAGTGCAGGTTGTGTTCGTCGCTGCCCACGGCATCGGTATGCCCGGCGATGACGATCAGCCAGCCAGGCTGGGCCTTGATGCCGACCAGGGCATCGATCAGCACCCTGGTTGATTCGGGCTTGAGCCGGGCGCTGGCACTGCTGAACAGCGACAGACTGTCCAGGCGCACCGTTCGCGCGGTACGTGCCGCCAGCGGGCGGGTCGACGGTTGCTTGTGATCGGCTATGGTCGTCAACACCCGGTCACGCAGGCGCTCGCCGTGATACAGGCCAAAACCCAGAGCCATGGGGGCGCCCAGGCGGTAGTAGGCGTCAAGGCGAACCGCGTCCTCGCGCAGCACGTTCAACGCATCCTCGCGCCGGGCGAATTCGGCTTGCTCAAGACGCGTCGGCGGGGCAATGGACGTGTAGCGCCGCAGGTCGTCACTGACCTGGCGCAGCAGCAAGGTGTTCTGCCAGGCCGAGCTGATCAGGGCGACAACGGTGGCAAACGTGAACCCCCATACCGCGATCACGATTGCGCCACGCTTGGGTGATGGTTGAGGCTGCCGGGGCAGCAGACTCAGCAGAGGGTCAGGAAACGGCAACGGCTCCCCCGTTTCCTGTATAGCGCCATCGGCGTCCAGCAGCGCGGTCTTGTCCCGCTGCCATTGCCGCCACAAGTTGCCGGGCACATAACCGGGCAGTGTCGGCACCAGGGTGCAGGCCCACACCAGCGGCAGGCCGATAGCGTGGCGACCTTCACGGCGGGTGAAGTGCGCCAGGACATGTTCGTCCAGCCAGGCAGCTGCACTGTTGAGCTGGATGCCGGCCTGCAAACGTTGGGTATGGACTTCACTGCAAGCGGACTGCCGGTACCAGTCGTTCGGGCTGAAGCTGGTCCCCGCCTGCAGAATGTTGCAGCGGTCCTGGCCGGCGCCCCAACTGAACCAGGCCCCTTTGGCTGCAGGGGACTGCAGATAGCTGACCAGCATCAACGGCAAGCTAAAGCCGCGCTTGCGCGTCAGCGCGACCTGATGATTGAAGGTGCGCACCTGCCCGGCCAGCACCCCGGCATTGGTGTGTTCGCCCGGGTTGACGACAAACATCACACTGAGCTGTCCGCCCCACTGGGGACGCAAGGTCATGATGCTGTCGACCAGCCCCGGCAGCTGTTCCACACGGGAGACCCGCAAGTAACATCCCTGCTCGGTCAAGCGCTGCGCAGGATGATCGGCGCCCCCCTCGCCAAACAGGCCGGACAGGCCGTCGCCACAGACCAGCACCACAGGATGGCGGTAGTTCGCCGGTGGCATTGCGAAATCATCGAGCGAACCGGGCAGGTCCCGTTGCAGCGCTGCCTGACGCACTGCCCGGCCCCACGCCAGCGCAACACTGCCGACAACGATCAAGACCCCGACCACACGCGTCCATCCGCCAAGCGGGATGATCGCCAGCAGCATCAAGGCCAGCGCCCCTGCCCACAGCCAGAGCCCTTGTTTGAGTTTGAGCGTCATTGGCTCACCTCAGGCTGCTGCGGACAATAGCGTCGCCACAAGACTACCCAACCACTGATCGAGCCCGTACCAGACACCGACCAGCAACAGGCCGGCTACCAGGGCATTGACCAGGGGCGAGCGCAGGCCCGGGCTCACCGTAAGGCCTCGACCGCCGCTGACCGTTGCGGTCGACCGCCGATGCAATTGCAAAGGGGCGACCCGTTCATTCAGGGTGGTCAACAGTTGCTCGCGCTCCGGATCATTGATATCGGCATAAAGACCCTTGAAGCCCAGGGTCAATACCCGTTGGAACGCAGTCAACACAAGCGGATCCGCTGCGGGTTCGCGCAGCACCTCACGCATGTCCTCATAAAGGAACACCCCGGCCTGATGGCGATTGAAAAACTTCGTTTGCAAGGGTTCGCTGGCCCAGCGCGAATGGGCATTGTCGCGGGTGAGGTTGAGCATGGTTTCATCCAGCAACGCGCATTGCGCATGGCTGATATGGTCGATGCTGCGTGCGTCAGCCCCGCCTCTGCAAGCGACTGGCGAAGGCGTTCGACTTGCTGCACGCACAACGCTTTGACTTCATCGCTGTTCTGCGCCGAGGCACCCAGCCGCAACTCGACCACCAGCAGGTAGCTGTCCTGCAGCAATGCGTCGATATCAACCGCGTCGTGTTTTTTCGTTTCGATCAGGTTCATGCACGTAGTACCGCGAACAGTTCAAGTTTGACGTCGGCCAGGGTGCTCGGGACGTAGAAGGCACAAACGCCCTGAGCCAGAATGGCTTTGCCCTTGACATGGTTGAGGTCGAGGGCGAAGTACTGGTTTTCCAGGCGCAGGGGAATGGCCGCCGGCACATGGCTGAGGGACTGCAACGGCACGCCGTCGAGGGCGGCGTTGACCAGTTGATCGACTTCGTCCGGTGTACCGATCTTGCACAGGCGCGGGAACTGGCTCTGCAGTTGCACCGCTGGCAGGCGGCAACGCACCGACAGGTAGAAGTCGGCGCTGTCTGGCTCGCGCAGTCGATGGTCATCGAGGCGCACCTGCCAGCGATTGGCCGAACTTTCTTCAAGGTCCAGGGCAATGACCCGCGAAGGCAGGCTGGCCTCCAGCAAAGTGGAAATCATGCGCAAAAGTGGCGGGAACACACTTTCCAGGTCTTCGTGGCGGTAAGGCGGAATCTGCTCGACATCGTGTTCGAGGGAAAAGGTCAGCAGGCTGCCGGCCAGTTTCGTCAACTCCAGATAGACCTGCTCGGGAGGTCGCGCAGGCCAGGCCTTGAGATCGGCCAACACCGGCTGGTAAGTGTTCAAGGCATTGAGCAGCCAGAACAATGACACGTCGGCAACGGCGAAGTCGGCCATGCGTTGATTGCTTTCGCGGCGCATGCCCATCAGTCGCTGGCGTTTGGAGGACAGCTGGCTCAACAGGTTATCCAATTGCGTCAGCAACCCCGGGTGCGCGGCGAAACTGAGCAACGGCGGAATGTAATCGGGGTCAAGGCTCCAGGCGCCCTGCCCGTCGCGCATCAACCGTGCGATGGGACAGGTCAGGTAATCGCCGTTCTCGTCGTGCTCGAAGCGCAGGCTCAGCACCTGTTCCAGCACGCCGACCGATTGCACCTCATCGGTGTAGATGTCCTGCACCCGTCGCCAGTCCTGGCGATATCGGGTAGGCCGATCCCCTTGCCCGCCATCGAACAGGCAGTTGTTGCCATTGGCCTGCTCCAGCGGCAGGGCCAGCAGCAAGGTAGCTGTCTGGCTGTCACCGGTCTGCAGGCGCGACAGGTCGAGACCGGGGGGCAGCCGATCCACTTGATCGCTGTCGATCAGGGTACCGTCCGGCATCCGCAGATTGAGCCGGGTGGCCTTGAGCGTGCCCAGGCGCAGAGCTTCCAGGTCGAAGGCGACACTGCGAACGCCCCAAGGGTGCACCAGGCAAAGACGAGCCAGGCACTCGTTGGCCCAGGCCTCCCAGCGCGCCTGCTGCTGGAATTGCTGTGGGGACAGCAATGCCCCCGCGGCCCACAAGGGGCGGTCGATTTTCATGAGGTCGTATCCCTACGAAGTGGCGTGGGTGTGAGCAGGAATCAGGCTTTCGCCTTGGGCATCTGCGAAACCAGCGACAGGTTGACGTCCATGCCTTCCACCTGGAAATGCGGCACGGCATACAACTTGACGCGGAAGAAGCCCGGGTTGTCCTCGATGTCTTCGACGGTGACCCGGCCAGCCCGCAACGGGTGCGAAGCCTGCAGCGAGTCGCCCGGATCGTTCATCTCGGTGACCAGCCCGCTGACCCACTTGTTCAACTCCAGCTCCAACAAACGGCGATCCTTGGTGGTGCCGATGTTTTCGCGCTGGATCAGCTTCAGGTAATGGGCAATGCGTGACAGCAGGAAGATGTACGGCAGGCGCGCATTGATCCGGCTGTTGGCGGAGGCCTCCGGGGTGTCGTACAACGCCGGCTTCTGCGTGGAGTTGGCCGAGAAGAAGCACGCATAGTCACGGTTCTTGTAGTACGACAGCGGGATGAAACCGAGGTTGGCGAACTCGAACTCGCGTGTTTCCGGAATCATCACTTCCGAAGGGATCTTCACCTGATTGCCAGTGCCCAGATCGTACAAGTGGATCGGCAGGTCGGTGACCGCGCCGCCAGACTGCGGACCGCGGATCTGCACGCACCAGCCGTTGGCGATGAAGCTCTTGACCATGTTGGCAGCGAAGGCGAACGAGGCGTTGGTCCATAGGTACTTGTCGTGGTCCGGCCCCTTGACGCTTTCGATGTAGTTGAAGCTGCGCACTGGAACGGTGTCCGGGCCATAAGGCAGACGGCCCAGCACACGGGGCATGAGCAAACCGATGTATCGCGCATCATCGCTGTCGCGGAACGCTTTCCACTTGAGGTATTCGGCACGGTCAAAGTAGTTGCCGATGTCTTTGATGGCGGCCACTTCTTCCATAGAGCGCTTGCCAAAAAAGGCTGGGCCGACGGAGCCAATGAAAGGCATGTGCGCTGCTGCCGAGACTTTGGAAATACTGCGCAGCAAGGCAATGTCTTGCGGGCTGCGGTCGAATTCGAAGTTGGAAATGGCAGCGGCGATCGGCTCACCGCCCGGTGTGTCGTACTCCTGGGTGTAGGTATGCATGTACAGACCGCTTTGCGCGATCTCTGGTGCATCCTCGAAATCCTGGACCAGGTGATCCTTGCTGATATCCAGCAATTCGATCTGTACGTTCTGGCGGAAATCGGTCTGATCGATCAACGATTTCACGCCGCGCCAGGTGGACTCGACCCGCTGGAAATCCGGGTGATGCATCACAGCGTCCAATTGACGGCTGATTTGCGCATCCAGCGATGCGATATGTTCATCCAGCAGTGTCCGGTCCAGACGCCGGACCTTGCGCGAAGACTGCTTTATCAACTTCAGGAAAACACTGACCGCGGCGGTAACACGCTCATCGACAGAAACGTCCGACAGTGCCTCGGAGCTTTGAAACATTTCAATCTCGCCCAACGCTTTTACCGGGTTGAGATTGATCTTGCCAAACAATGCGCCATACACGCCCTGGCTTTCTTCAGGCAACACCGTAGTGCCACGCGATTGCATGTGAGAATGTTCGATAGACATTTTGAAAACTTCCTTTTAAACAGACCGAGGTGAATTAACGAACGGCTTGCGGAGCCAATGCAGCCAACTCGCCTCGCAGTTCGTCAGTCAGTGCCTCGTCCATGAGGATTCGCTCCAGCTCCAGACGAAACCTGGCATTGTCCAGAAGGTTGGACTTGAGGTCGCGCAACAGGTTGCGCATTGCCAGCAGTGCGCGCAGTTGCGGAATTTGCCGGGCCACCTGCTCTGGCTCGAAATCCTTCATGCTCTGGAAACCCAGAACGACCTCCGCGTCGCTGGCATCCTCCACCAGGGTATTGGCCACCGCCAGCTTGAGCTCGGGAGAAAATTCGGCCAGTACGCTATCGAAGTTGTTCTTGTCGATGGCGACTTTGCTTCTCTCGGATAAAGGGCGCTGTTCCTTGCCGTTACTGTAGTCACCCATCACCATCAACTTGAGCGGCAATTCGGTTTTTTTCTGGGCATCGCCAGTATGCAAATCGAGTTTGATGTTGATTCGTGCCTTTGGCACTTCGTTTTGAAAACTACCAGAAGCCATAAATCCTCCTTGGATATTTGTAACTGCATGCACAGTTACAAATAATCAACTACAAAAATCTGGTTCAGCCATTGCATTGACATATCCAGATAAACTAACAGCCATCGTTCTCGATCTTTTCTCGACCGCAAAAAAATGAACCTTTTGAAGTGAAACTGCAATCAATGAAACAAAAGCTTAAAACTTTCCGGAGGCAATGGTGAACTATCGTACGAAGTCATTCTACCCACGACAAACATATAAAGACCGAACGTACACCGCGCTGGGAACTTACTCTCACTATAAAAAGCAATCTCCCTACGCTATTTAAGAAGTTTCCTACAAATAGCTTATTGGCGTGCTTTGAAGGCGACTCAATGCAGTCGCAGTGAAACCAGTCGATACGGTTTTCCAGGAAAACCAGGGGTGGGGTGGGGTGGAATGTCATGACTGCCTGCGCCCGGTCCAGAACCGGGAACAGGCAGCACAGACCAGGCAGACTTCAGAATTTCTCTGCGATGTACTTGAACGGATAGTTCGGATCCCGATAGTTGCCCGGGCTTTGCCGCTTGGGCAGCTTCACTTTCGCCCGCGGTACTTCCTCGTAGGGAATGCTGCCCAGCACATCGGTGATGATGTTCAGTCGCGCCCGTCGCTTGTCATTCGAGTTGGCGACCCGCCACGGGGCGAAGTCTGTATCGGTGGCCTCGAACATGTCGTCCCGGGCACGGGAGTAGTCGTACCAGCGGTTATAGGACTTGAGGTCCATGGGTGACAGCTTCCATATCTTGCGCCCGTCGGTGATACGCTCCTTGAGCCGTCGGGTCTGTTCCTCCTGGCTCACTTCAAGCCAGTACTTGATCAGGATGATTCCCGATTCCACCAGTGCCTGCTCGACGCGCGGCACCGAGGTGAGAAAATTGCGCACCTGTTCTTCGCTGCAAAAGCCCATGACCCGCTCGACTCCGGCGCGGTTGTACCAGCTGCGATCGAAGATCACCACTTCGCCAGCCGCCGGCAGGTGCGGCAGATAGCGTTGCACATACATCTGGCTTTTTTCCCGGTCGGTCGGTGCCGGCAACGCCACCACCCGGAACACCCGCGGACTGACCCGCTCGGTGAGCGCCTTGATGGTCCCACCCTTGCCGGCGCCATCACGGCCCTCGAAGATGATGCAAACCTTCGCGCCCGTGTGCTGCACCCACTCCTGCAGCTTCACCATCTCGACATGCAGCCGCGCCAGTTCCTCGATATACACCTTGTTCTTGAGTTTGCCGCTATCGACCGGCTTGCTTTTCGTTGCCGCCTTCTTCTTTGCCATGCCCGATACCTCCTCCAATGCCTCACACCGCGCCCGGAGTTCCCCCGGCCGCGTTCATTCAGCCTCGACTGCGCTGGTAATGTTCAATCGCCAGTTCCAGGTTCAAGAACATGCGCGCCTCGCCCAGCGCATGGCCCAGGGGTGCCTTGATGACCATTTCCCATACGCTCGGGCTCATGCCCACCAGCCACAATGAAATGCCTTTTTCCTGCAGTTGCTGTTCCGCCCCGGTGAGCATTTTCAGCGCGGTGTATTCCAGGTCGAACACGCTGCGCAGGTCCAGGACCACGACCTTGGGGTCCGCCACGTCAATCAGCGGCCGGATCTTGTCGGCGATGCGCTCGGCATTGGCGAAGAACACCCGCCCTTCGGGCCTGAGCAACAGCAACCCGTCAAAGTGTTCGTCATCGATGTGCTCGGCGGACTGCGGTCGGTACACATTGGTGCCAGGCTTGCGTCCCAGGACATGCACGGGCGGGTCCGAGACTTGATAGGCCAGGGCCAGCAACGAAACGATGATCGCCACGACGATCCCTTGCAGCGTGCCCAGCAGTATCACGCCGATCATGGCCACCACGGCCCAGGCAAATTCGGTACGGCGAACCGACAGGATCTCGCGAAATTCCGCCGGTTCGATCAGGCCCACCGAATAGACGATCACCACGGCAGCGAGCGTGGCGTTGGGCATCAGGCCAATAAGCGGTGCCAGCAGCAGGCACGTGCCCAGTGCCAGTGCGGCGGTGACCAGTGCGGCCAGTTGCGAACGGGCGCCGGCCAGGCGGTTCACCGCCGTCTGGGTGGTCCCGCCACCGGCGACCATGGCCCCGAGAAACGCACCGCCGATGTTGGCAACGCCCGTGGCCAGCAGCTCCCGGTTCGGTTGTGGCGCGGGCTCGTCACTGCGGGCAAACGCGCGCCCCGCCGCGATGGTTTCGGTGAAACTCATCAGCGCGATACCCATCGCCGAGGACCACAGGGTCTCGGCCATCGACCATACCGGCAGGGTCGGCGCGGGCAGTCCGATCGGCACCACGCCGACGGCGGACACACCAAAGCGCTCCAGACCAAACAGGCTCATGCCGATGATGCCAAGCGCCACCGCAATCAAAGGCGCTGGCAGTCGTGGTGTAAAACGCTTCATGCCCACCAGCAGCAGGACCATGAACACGCCGACCGCCACGGTCGGCAGCGAGGCATGGCCGACGCTCTGGACCGTGGCCACCAGGTTGTGCAGGAAGCCGCCTTTGTCGATGTGCGTGCCCAACAGCTTGGGCAACTGGTCGAGCACGATGACCACGCCGATGCCGGCCTTGAAACCCACCAGCACCGGTTCGGAAATGAAATTGGCGACGAAACCCAGGCGCAGCAGCCCGGCGACAATCAGGATCGCGCCCACCATCAGGGCCAGCGTGGCGGAGCCGGCGAGCAAGGTCGCCGCATCGCCATCGGGGCTGAGCTGGCCCAACGCGGAGCCGGCGAGAATGGCCAGGGTGGTCGTGGTGCTGACGCTAAGCGGGCGCGACGTGCCGAGCACGGCATAGATCACCATCGGCACCAGCACCGTGTACAGCCCGACCTGCACCGGAAGGCCGGCAATAGTGGCGTACGCCAGCGCCTTTGGAATGACCACGGCCGCTGCCGTCAGCCCGGCGACCACATCGCCTCGCAGCCAGTCTGGCCGGTAGCTGCCGAGCCACTCCGGGATCAACAGGCTGCGCAAGGTTCCCCGCTGTGGGGTGCCTGGAATCCGCTCTTGCGGATGGCTGCCTTGTTGATTCATCAGTCACTCCAGTGGCAAATCGTCCCGTGCGGATGATGAGTGGGCTCAACTGACCGCACAATCCGTTAACTGCACGCATAACCATTGCAAACCTTCATCGGCATCGAAGCGCGTGTGCCAACAAGCAATCCACGCAGACTCGACCAGTTACAAATGTAGCCGGTTTGCACGGCTACGCCGCCACATGGCTGGCGAAGGAGACAGACGCCCCACCATCACCACTAAAAAATGGAAAGCCTTATATGGACGACGTCATGAAAGCAATAAATGAGCTATACCCGCTAATTCCCCCCATTGCAGTTCTTCAACTCAGGAGTTTGGCAATGAAGCTCAGAACCTCACTGGCCGCACTCATGGTTGCGGCAAGCCTTTTCGGCTGCACCACTTCATCGACCCACGGCGTGAACGTCAACCTGGTCGCCACCCGGCAAAACGCCGGCCAGATCGGCACCGTCACCTTGACCGACTGGGACAAGAAAACCGGGCTCAGTTTCTTCATCAGCGGTGCTCCAATGGGGGTTACCCTGCCCCTGCGTCTTTACTCCTTCATCAATAATGGCAGCTGCGAGCAACCCGGGTCAGTCGCCTACGCGATGAACGACACCGTCAACACCGAACGCCAGCCCGTACGCGGCTGGTCTTTTACCAGAACCGCGCCTGTGCCGTTGCAAACCCTGGTTGACGGCAAGTATTCGGTGGTCGTGCGAACGGCTTCGACCGATGGCAACGTCGATATCTTTTGCGGGGATATCAAGGCAACAGAACCGGTGAAATAGCCGCGGCCGATTCAGGTCGGCTCACGCCCCGGTACCGCTCGTGCCACCGGTTGTCCGGTGCGAGCGGTGGCGTCGGGTGAACGGAACCGGGGCCGGCGGCAACAACCGGTAACAAGCCTGTCATTACTCACTGATAACGTCCAAGCGCTTTCCCGAACCGCATCCGCTCGATCTCTGATCGCCCGGTTCCCTGTACCAGGGCTTTGCCCATCCGCTCAAGGTGCCACTTCAGGTGTACGCAAGCACGACGCGCAAGCAAATCATCATCAGGTCCAACGACATGAGCTGCGACGACTTCGGCGCGTTGTTCTCGAGCCTGTTCGGCAACCTCTATTGCGACTCTCCGCCGCCGCCGAAAAACATCATCATCGGCGGGGTCTACGGCCGGCACGAAGGTGTCAGTTTTCGTCGCATGCACTATCGCGGTGACTTCACGGTGGCTTTTCCCGCCCCCCTTGATGAAATCACCTTTGTCATTCCCACCGCCGGGAAGATCATCTTCAACCACGTTACCGAGTCGGTCGGTTTCGCGCAGATCGGCCTGGCGATCGACAAAGCCGAGGTCCGCTCGGCGCGCTTTGTCGACAACCACGCACAGCACGGGATTTCGATCAGCCGCCAGCTGATTACCGAGCGCCTGTCGACGCTGCTGGGCAAACCTATCCTGCAAAAGGTCCATTTCGAACCTGTGGTGGACCTGAATGTGTCGGCCTTGCAGGGCATCCGGGCGTTGATTGAACTGGCCACAGGCACCGAGTTCGACCTGCTGATCAACACAGGTTCGCTGATGCCTTCGCGCCTTCGCGAAATGCTGGTCGATGCGGTACTGGAAGCCTGGCCGCACAACTTCACCGAAGCTCTTCAGCGCCCTTCCCCACTGATAGCGCCACGGCATGTGAAGCTGGCCGTCGAGTACATCCAGGAGCACCCCGACCACCTGGCCAGCGGCACCGAGCTGGCGCAATTGACCAACGTCAGCCTGCGCGCATTGCAGGAAGGTTTTCAGCGTTTCATGGGCACCTCGATCGTTGCCTATCAGCGCCAGGTCCGCCTGGAGCGCGCCTTTGCCGCGCTGTCCCAAGGGGTGTCGCCGTCGGTGACAGACGTGGCCTTGCAACTTGGCTTCAGCAATGTCGGCCGGTTTTGCCAGTATTTCCAGAGTGCCTACGGCATCAGCCCCGCAGACGTGAGAAAGGGCCTGCGAACGCGGCCGATAGCGACCAATTGAGACATTGTGGGAGCGAGCAAGCTCGCTCCCACAAATTGCCTTAACTGATCGTCAGAACAGATAACTGGCCTTCAGCCCGCCATTGAAGCCGTGGCTGTCGCCGCCGCCGCTGGCGCCGACTTCTGCCCCCACGCTCCACGGACCAAGGTTGGCCATGACGTTGACGCCACCGGTGAACTGGTCACGGTTGTCGAAGGCGGCTTGCTGTTCGATGTCCAGGCCCAGCAGTTGCCCTTCGCTGTCGACTTCATGGTCGCCCAACACATGCTCGTAGCCCACTTGCACCCCCGGCACCACTTGCCAGGCACCGAGGCCGACAGGTGCAAAGGATGCGTTGAGGTTGGCCACCGCGCTCTTGCGGGTCTCGTGGATGCCGTCGACATCCAGGGCCAGCTCGCTGCCTTTTTCCTGGAAGCCCGACAGGTTGACGTGGCTGATCCGCACGCCGAGGCTCGGCTCAAGGGTCACGCCGTTTACCGGTACACGGTAACCGAGCGCCAGGGTCGCGCCGGTGAGGTTGCCATGGCTGTCGCCCTTGGCCGTGCCCAGACCGCCGCCGAGTTCGCGCTTGCTCTCGTAATCGAGATAGCCGGCGCTGGCATCGGCATCCACAAACAGGCCGCGCTCCAGGCCGTTCGGGGCAAAGCGTGCGCCGACGCTGAAGAAGGTCAGGTCGGTATCGGCCTCGCCACCTGCGCCACCGACATTGCCGCTGCTGTAGCCGAAGCCGGCATGGGCGCTGAGCTGTTCGGAAAAGCGCTGGGTCAGGCCGATCATCATGCCCTGGCTATGCTCGTTGCTGCTGGAGGCCTGGGACGAACCATCGGTGCCCAGATACCCCGCCAGAGCGGTGCTCCACAGGCGATATTGCCCGGCCTTGAGGTCGATGCCACTGGTGAACGGCGCGCTGGCCTGTTCGATCATCGCGCCCTGGCGCAGCAGATAGCTCGCGGCGTCGGCATGCACCTGACCGCCGACGGTGGACTCGACGCCCCCTAGGCTGCGGGCATCGATGGCCGACTGCAGGTAGTAGTTGTAGGCGCTGTAGGTGCCCGACAGGTTGCTGTTCTGCAGTTGTTGCAACAACTGCGCGCCGGCCGCGGCGTTGCCGGCCAGGTCCGCCGCGCCAGGCAGGCTGTTGTAGAACACCATCTTGCCGCGTAGCACGTAGATGGTTTCCTGGGACAGGCCGAGGCCTTCCTTGAGGTAGTTGTCCATCGTGCCGTATTGCGCGGTCACCTGGTCCAGGCCGGCTTGCAGGTAACTGGCCTCCACACCGATCAGCGGCCCATAGATGGTCGCCAGGCTCGGAGGCAACGCCGCCAGGGTCGCCTTGATGCGCGCGGCGGTGTAGTCGTTGGTCGCCAGGTAGTTGCTCATGATGGTGGCATCGTCGACCCCGGCGATGCTTTGCAGCACAGCGGCGGTCCAGCCCGTGCGGTCCTTGCCGGCGGTGCAGTGGAACAGCGCGGCGCCGTCAACCGTGGCGAGCTCATTGAACAGCTGGTTGAACTCGCTGCGCATCCCCGGGTTCCGGACGAAATCACGGTTGGTGTCCTGCATCATGGCGGTGGCTTCGGCGGCACTGTGGAACGCAATGTTGGTGACGTTCGCACCCGACGTGGAGCCGCCGATGATGTCGATGTTGGTGTACGTCGCTCCCGTGAGCATCTTGTCGGGCGTGGCGGCGATCTCGCTGGGCGTGCGCAGGTCGTAGACCGCCTTGATGCCCAGGCCGTTGAGGGTCGCCAGATCCGCCGCCGACGGCGTCAGCGCGTTGGAGCGGTAAAACACCCCGCCACGCATCGTACCGTCATTGGCCGTGGTGTACGCGGTGGTGAGACCGGCGACATCGCGGAAGTTGTCGATGCTCTTCAGGCGCGGGGTGTTGAGGGGGACTGTCTCGGCAGCTTGGGCGGCAGCGATGGACAGGCTCAAAACAGACAGCGAACACACAAGTCGTTGGAACACAGTGCAGCCTCATTGAAATCGCGTTGGGCTGACTAATATCTACATTGAAATGCCGCTGAACATGACAAATCGCCTGCAAACGCAAATCACTGCGCGATGTGTCCAGGTGGCTCGTTTTCTGTCCGTGTAATGCCCATTGTGCTGGCGGAAAACGAGATGCGCGGTGGTCGCCGATCAATTTCCAGGCATAAAAAACCCGCCTTGCAGCGTAATGCTGTTCACTTAAGGACGAACACTGTATCTGTGGCGAGGGAGCTTGCTCCCGCTTGAGTGCGCGGCACTCACAAAAAATGGCATTGTTGTCACATTTTTGGGGCCGCTACGCAGCCCAGCGGGAGCAAGCTCCCTCGCCACAAAAGTAGGTGTGCCTGAAGCACCGCGCTTAAGTGAACAGCATTACGCCTTGCAGCGGGTTTTTTGCTTTTCTAGAAACTGATCCGTCGCCGCGAACTCAATGGGTTTTTTTCGAGGTCGACAGCCCTGCTTTGCTCAAGCCTTTGGTGTTGTGCTCACCCGGCGTCGAGGCCGAAATAGCCCTGGCCTTGGAGATGCCGCGAGTATCCTTGGAATGGGCGATGCCTGAGGTCGTGGAACCATGACCATTGTCATCGTTGCGCTCACTACCGTAGTGGTTCCCGCTCAGGCCATGGTCGCGCACGGATTTGCCGGCATGGTCGCTGTCCAGCCCGTTGCCGCGGCCGTTACTGCCGGAGTGGCCTGTACCGGCGTGTCCGCCACCCATGCCGCCGCCGTGGCCTGCGCCGTTTCCACCGCCATTACCGCCACCATTTCCGCCGCCATTACCA
>NZ_JAHBDI010000047.1:0-19877 GCF_019956275.1 Pseudomonas sp. GL-RE-26 | reverse complement strand
GGTAGCGTTCGTGGCGCAGGCGCGCATAGAAAAAGCCGCTTTCGCTTTGCAGGTCTTCGTCGCGCAGGTGGGACTTGCCGAGCACGCGGTAGGGTTCGGCGTAGTGGTAGGCGTCGCCGTAGGTGTTATCGGCGACGCCACGGGTCGTGGCCACGCCGTGAGTGGTGGGCTCGCCGAGGGTCTGGTCGACCTCGCCGTCGAGCCAGGCGCGGCTGTCGTCGGGGTGATAGGCGCGTACGCTGACGTGCTGTTCCACCACCCGATGGCGGGTTTGCAGGGCCCAGACGCTGTCCTGCTCGCTGTTGCTGAAGCCCGAGGGCGAGTGCAGCGGCAGCTCGACGTCGAACTGGTAGCAGCGCTGGTCGTCGCAGAACTCGACGACGTCGAAGGCGAGCTCTTCGTGCTGGATGCAGCGGTACCAGATGCCGACCTCGGCCAGGATCCGGCTGATGAAAGCCAGGTCGCTTTCCTGGTACTGCATCACCTGCTCGCGCTGCGGGTACTCGCGCTTGAGGTTGAAGCGAAAGTGCCCGGTGTCCAGACCGTGGCGGTCGCGCAGAATGCTTTTGACGATGTCTGGCACGGACTGGTGCTGATAGATCCGCGTTTGCTGGCCGCGATCGAGCAGGGCCAGGCGCGGTTGCAGGGTGACTTCGTAGCGGGCTTCGTCGATTGAGCCGGACAGGCGCTGGCAGCCGGTGATGCGGCCGTACAGCGTGCGCATCGGTGTGGGTGGCTTGGGCACTTCCCAGTCGAACACGGGCACGTTGGACGGTGCGTCGTACAGGCTGAACTCAGCGAACTGGCCGATGAATTTTTCCGCGCCGATGTCGAGGTCGCTGGCGGTGAATTCGATGCGGTAGAGGTAGGGTTGGCTAAGGTACTCATGGCCCTCGAAGGCGAGGACGTCGAGGTGGGTGTCGAGCTGGTCGATCTTGAGTGTGTGGCGGTTGTGGTCGAAGAAGACGGGCAGAATGGTGTTCAAGTACGGACCTCCCTGGGACATTGGGGGAGGCTTCATTTCCATCCCCGTTCAAGCGCTCGACAGCTTTCAGGAAGGAAAAAAAGGTTGATATAGGATGCTTCCGGCGCACTCGTAGGATGCGTCCGAGTGTTAACACCACTAACCTGTAGGACCGTTCGCTATCTTGTCGGCGCCCAGTGCCGCGGCTGCTTTTTGACAGGGTTAAACCGTTCGGGTCGAACGCTACTCCAGAGCGCAAACCCTGCGTGTTTAAAAGCCCTCAAGGTTACTTCGTGAAAGCCACAGCGCCTTGCGTCGTTGCCTACACATACTCCAGAATCCGCCGGCTTGTACGCCTTGGGGCTGGGTTTTATCGTTTGCTGGTCGCTGAAAAAAAACAGCGATCGGGTTTGGTAGCCCGTCCTCATATGGCGTATAGCGTCACCATTTCCAGGTGCTTTTCTACGGCACTTGTATCAATGGCGACCATGCGCAGGGCACCCTCGGGTGCGCCGGGTTTGCCATATGGGCCGGTCTACCAACCTTCGCATGGTCACCACCTTTCGTTTGGTAGCGAGGGTGATGACTCCATCAATCCCATATGGAGTTTCATCTATGTTCAAACCGACACCTAACCCCCCGGAAACCGATCCGGAAACGTCTTCAGAAACCCTCGATTCAAATACACTTCACGAGCCGTCCGAACGTATCCCCTCAGCCGCTGACATCCGCGCCACCCCACGCAAGCTCTGCACCATGTTTATCGTCAACACGGACCTCCATGCCGAAACCCTACTCACTCATGCCTGCGAGTCACTGGCATCGGCCAATGTCATGACCATGGATCTGGCGGATCGTACGGAGGGGACAAGTCGCAATACCCTGCTGGGGATTGCCCAAGTCATCATGCTGGGGGAACTGGCGGTGAACCGGGCGCTGTATCGGATTGATCCGCCCGAATAGAAATCAAAAGATCAAAAGATCGCAGTCTGCGGCAGCTCCTACATTGGATTGACGTACATCCTGTAGGAGTTGCTGCTGCGATCTCTTAACGATTAGACACTAGTTGGACAACTGATTGGCAAACTGCCCCACCGCATTGACCACTTTCTGCGCGCCGTCCTGGATCTCGACGATCACCGTGCCCGCTTCCGCCGCCAGCGCCAGGCCCTGTTCGGCCTGAAGCTTGCCGTCGGTCATCAGGGCCACGGCGTTGCGCGCCATGTCCTGGTTCTGCCGCACCACGAGGACGATTTCGTCGGTGGCCTGGCTGGTGCGCGAAGCCAGTTGCCGAACCTCATCCGCCACCACGGCGAAGCCCCGCCCCTGCTCGCCCGCACGGGCCGCTTCGATGGCCGCGTTGAGCGCCAGCAGGTTGGTCTGCTCGGCAATGCCGCTGATGGTTTTGACAATGGTACCGATCACCAGCGATTGCTCGTTCAGGGCTTCGATGCCATCACCAGCGGTTTGCATATGCCTGGCCAGGTCGCGCATCACGTCCACGGCCTGGGTCACCACGGCGTTACCGCGCTGGGCGCTTTGGTCGGTTTGCTGCGAGGTGCTGTAGGCAATGTTGGCGGCCTCGGCGACGGCTTGTTCCTGATTGACCTGATCGGTAATCACCGTGGCGAACTTCACCACCTTGTAGAGCTTGTTGTTGGCATCGGCCACCGGGTTGTAGGACGCCTCCAGCCAGACCGTACGACCATGGCTGTCGACACGTTTGAAACGGTCGGCTACGTACTCGCCCGCGTTCAGGCGACGCCAGAAGTCCTGGTACTCGGCACTGTTGTACTCCTCCGGCAGGCAGAAGGTGCGGTGATGCTTGCCTTTGATCTGCGCCAGGCTGTAAGCCATGCCACTGAGGAAGCGGTCGTTGGCGGTCAGCACGTTGCCATTGAGGTCGAATTCGATCACCGCTGTAGAGCGCACCAGCGCGCCGATCAGGTTCTCGTGTTCGCGGGAGGCCTCGATGGTGCGGGTAAGGTCGCTGGAGAAAATCGAAAAATGCCTGATCCGCCCATCTGCCGAGCGCACCGGTTGCAGGATCGAACGCAACCACGCTTCCTGGCCGGTACCGCGCAACAGGCGCACTGCGCCGGCGAAGTGCTCGCCACGGGTCAGCGCGCTCTTGAAACGCTGCTGGAATTCATCGGATTTCACGTGGTCCGGGACCAGGTCGTCGATGTGTCGGCCAATCAGATCGCCGCTCTTGTAATGCATTTCGCCAAGGAAGTTCTGATTGACCGACTGAACCCGTCCATCGCTGTCGAGGGTCAGCACCAGCATCTCGCTTTCCAGACTTTCCTTCACTTGCTGAAGGCTGGAGAGTTCTTCACGAAGAGCCGACAGCTCCTGCTTCAAGCGTTTATTGAACATGGGAAAGCACCGATGGACATGGGTAGAAAGCGATATGCAGCCTAACCATCGGCCTTGGAAACATTTACTTAAGCGTGTTCCGGGCTTGTCCTACAAAAAATAGTCGTGATGCGCACAATCAATGCGCGCCAGCAGTGGAACAGCCTGCGATTCTCGGCATCCGTGTACCGAAATAAGCCGCGCTGCCCACGCCCACCACCCCCATCACCGCACTGAACATCACGCAGATCCATGGACTCCACGGCATCAGGCCGATCAACAACAGCGGCGTGACACTCGCCCATGCGGCGTAGGCAATGTTGTAGGTGAACGAGATGCCCGAGACGCGAATCCGCGCCGGAAACAGGCTGACCATCACCGATGGCACCGCGCCGACCACCCCGCAGGACAACCCTGCCACGGCGTAGGCCAAACCGATCCAGTCGCCGCCCATGATCAGGCTGGCATACAGCACGCCGATGCCCAGCGGCAGCAGCAGGCTATAGAGCATCACCGTGCGCCAGGCGCCGATGCGATCGACCAGCAGCCCGGCGAGCACGCAGCCGATGTTCAAGAACACGATGCCCAGTGCGCTCAAGGCGAAGGTATGGCTGGCGCTCATGCCAAAGGTTTTCTGCATCATGGTCGGGGTGATGACCACGAACACCACCACGGCCGAGGTCAGCACACAGGTAAGAATCATCGCCGGCAAAATGGCCAGGCGATGCTCGCGCAAGACCGTGCGCAGCGGCAGTTCGCCGGCCGCCTCGCGTTGCGCCTGCATGGCCGTGAACACCGGGGTTTCGCTGAGCCAGCGACGCAGCCAGACGCCAATCACGCCAAACACGCCGCCCAGCAGGAAGGGGTAACGCCAGGCGTAATCGAGGATTTCCGCCGCAGTGAACGCCTGTGCCAGGAAGGTGGCGGTCAATGCGCCGATCAAATAACCGAATGTCAGCCCCGCCTGCAAGAAACCCAGGGCATAGCCGCGATGGGCGATGGGTGCGTGCTCGGCGACGAACACCCAGGCACTGGGCACCTCACCGCCCACCGCCGCGCCCTGGAGAATGCGCAGAGCCAACAGCAGCAAGGGGGCGAAATAGCCGATTTGCGCGTAGGTCGGCATGATCCCGATCAGCAGGCAAGGCAACGCCATCATCAGGATGCTCAGGCTGAAGACTTTCTTGCGCCCCAGACGGTCGGCGAAATGCGCCATCAGGATGCCGCCCAACGGTCGCGCCAGGTAACCGGTGACGAAGATCCCGAAGCTTTGCAGCAGGCGCAGCCACTCGGGCATTTCCGGCGGGAAGAACAACTGGCTGAGGGTCAGGGCAAAAAACACGAAGATGATGAAATCGTAGATTTCCAGCGCCCCGCCAAGAGCGGCGAGCCCCAGGGTCTTGTAGTCCGAGCGGTTGAACGGCGTCGGGCGCGAATCGGTGTTGGCAGTCATGAAAAGAACTCTGGCACAGGCAAAAACCAAGGCGCCCATGGTCTACGCAAATGCACCGACGGACAACCCGTTAGACCAAAGTCCCATAGCCACGAAACAGCCCCGCAAAAATCCTCGGCTTGAATTAATGTTGGCGTCTGTCCAGACGGGCGGTTACTGCCCCGAAGACCACAACAAACATAAAAATCCGAGGTACCCCCCGTGGCCGCTGATATCGAAGATAGTCGCTCCGCCCGCTTTGCCCTGCGCTGCTCAAGTTTTGCCGAACGCTGGTTTCCCGACTCCTGGGTGTTTGCTGCCCTGGCGGTGATTATCGTGGCCCTGGCCACCATCGCAATGGGTGCAAAGCCCACCGACGCCGCGATGGCCTTTGGTGATGGCTTCTGGAGCCTGATCCCCTTCACCATGCAGATGGCCTTCGTGGTGATCGGCGGTTATGTGGTCGCCAGTTCGCCGCCAGCGGTGAAGCTGATTGACCGTCTGGCCAAACTGCCGAAAAACGGCCGCTCCGCCGTGGCCTGGGTCGCGCTGATCTCGATGGTCGCGTCGTTGCTGAACTGGGGCCTGTCCCTGGTGTTCGGTGGTTTGCTGGTGCGCGCCCTTGCCCGTCGTACCGATCTGAAGATGGACTACCGCGCTGCTGGTGCTGCCGCCTATCTGGGGCTGGGCGCGGTGTGGGCCTTGGGCCTGTCGTCATCGGCCGCACAATTGCAGGCCAATCCGGCCAGCCTGCCGCCATCGATTCTGTCGATCACCGGGGTGATTCCGTTCACGCAGACGATTTTCCTCTGGCAGTCCGGTGCCATGCTGCTGGCGTTGATCGTGATTTCGCTGATCATCGCCTACGCCACCGCGCCAGGCCCGAACTCGGCACGTGACGCCAAGGCCTGCGGCGTCGATCCGAGTTTCAACCTGCCGCCGCTGCAACCGCGCACCCGTCCCGGCGAATGGCTGGAATACAGCCCGCTGCTGATGATCCTGCTGGTGCTGCTGGCCGGTGGCTGGCTGTTCCACGAGTTCTCGACCAAACCGGCAATCAGTGCGATTTCCGGGCTGAACACCTACAACTTCCTGTTCATCATGCTCGGCGCCCTGCTGCACTGGCGTCCGCGCAGCTTTCTGGACGCCGTGTCCCGCGCAGTGCCGACCACCACCGGTGTGTTGATCCAGTTCCCGCTGTACGGCTCGATCGCCGCGCTGATGACCACGGTCAAGGGCGCCGATGCGCAGACCCTGGCACACCACATCTCGACCTTTTTCGTCAGCATCGCCTCCCACGACACCTATGCCCTGTTGATGGGCGTGTACTCGGCGATCCTCGGCTTCTTCATACCGTCCGGTGGCGGCAAGTGGATCATCGAGGCGCCGTACGTGATGCAGGTGGCCAATGACCTGAACTATCACCTGGGCTGGGCGGTACAGATCTACAACGCCGCCGAAGCCTTGCCGAACCTGATCAACCCGTTCTACATGCTGCCGTTGTTGGGCGTGCTGGGGTTGAAGGCGCGAGACCTGATCGGCTTCTCGTTCGTGCAGTTGCTGGTGCACACGCCGCTGGTGCTAGTGTTGTTATGGGCACTGGGGACGACGCTGGCGTATTTGCCGCCGGTCATGCCGTAACCATAAAAAGGGCCGGTATTGATATCGGCCCTTTTTGTTCCGCCCTGTCTGTTTCAGTAACTGCTGGTCTTAATACGCTGAAAAGGATCTGAGCATGTTCAAACTCGCGGCACTCACCCTCGCAGCCCTCACCCTGAGCACCACCGCCCACGCCGATGTCAATTTGAAGCTGGGCACGACCGAACGCGTTACCCGCCTCTTCGCCTACCCCAACAACTGTAACGTGATCTGCTTTCGCAACTGGACGCTTGAGCAAACCGTCGAGCATTACCTGACCCAAAGCGTGCAGCGTGATGGCTACAGCGAGGCGAAGGTTCTGGTCAAGACCGACAACGGTCAGCTCCACGCAGAAATAATCGGCGTGCCCAACGGCTATGAAAAGCCCTTGGCCGCGATACTCGACGCCGGAGACCTGGCCTACAACGGCGCCAGCAAACTGAATGCCGATGGCAAGTGGGCGTACAGCTGGTATCTGTTCCTACCGCTGGGCATGGCCCTGGAAAACCGCAAAAGCGTCGAACTGCTGCACTTCCCGCCAGACTATTCGCTGACCCAGGCCCAGGATTACCTGAAGTCCGCCACCACGGATCGCTGGGCCACGCTGCTGACCGCCAACGGCATCCCGGCCGGGCAGACGCCGGGCTACCAGACAATCATCGACATCGCCCCGATTGCCGCGCCGTCCAACGCGGGCAAGGACCTCGAAGGCGTCTACGGCTACTTCAAGGATTACCAGACCACCATGGTCAAGGAAATCAGCCTGAACGCCAGCGGCGCAGCCCTGCCCATAGTCGCCTTCGGTACACCGGTGCGTAACTGGATCAAAGAGCAATACGGGCAGACGGTGAACGTGTTGAGCCTGGTCCAGATCTCCCCGGACAACGGCGTGAAGGTCCCCGTGTTGGGCTCCAACCACCCGAGCTACATTTGGTATGCCGCCGATCCGGCAAGCTACACCGGCAGTGACGCCCAGGCCAAGGCCGATGCGGCAGGCCTGAAAGTCATGGGCCAGGATTTGAGTGCTGCGTGCTGGCAGGCCACCATGGGCCGCCAACCGGACAGCAATCCAGACCTTGAGCTCAATACCTGCCGGCAAACCTGGCAAGTGGCCCAGAAAGAAAAAACCTGTGAGCTGTTCTATACCTCGATCCGCAACCTGTCGCCCCAACAGGCTGTGGGTAAATGCGCGACAGCTTCGATCGTGTCACAGCTCAAACAGCTCAAGACCCCGGCGCCAGCCACGGCGAAACCTGCTCCGCCGTTTTAACCCGATGAATGGCGGCCTAATCTGTCACTTATGACAGTAGACCGTCTGTAGTAACTGCGAGAGGCTTGGGCTGAACCCATGTGCTGCTGTGCCGACAGGACCGTCGACGCAAGGAAGTCGCAGCACCCAGCAGACAGGGATCGTTATGAAAGCTCACGCCTCTCAACGAAAACGCCCACAACCGCCGCAAGGTGTTTACCCCTTTTCGGAGCTGCCCGTTCACCTGGGATTTCCTTCCCTGGCCGACTTCGAAATCATTGAAAACGCCAAGGGCGAAGCCACGGCTATTGCCGCGCGGCGCGAATTCCCGCGAATCACTCGTCTCTGCCGGGCGTCGGGGCACTTGCTGCCCTATCGCTGCCGGCATACCCGCCAGCTCGCCCCGGGTGTGCACGTCTACGACCCGCGCTTCTGCGGACTGTTGCGACACTCCTGCGACCCCAATGTCTTTCTGGACTTGAGTGAGTTGTGGTTATGGACGCTGAAGGACATCAACAAGGGTGACTGGCTGACCATGGACTTCGCCGCCAGCGAAGACAAACTGCAACGCCAGTTCGCCTGCCAGTGCGGCTCATACGAGTGCCGTGGCTGGATTACCGGCTACGATGAAGAGCCGAACGCCGACGGCCAGCTGTTTTTGCAGCAGTGGCGTCGGCGAAGTCTGTAACGAAGGGTTTCACAGAGGCTCGAACGGACGCAGGCGGTACTGCGGAGGCAGTTGCTCGAAACCGCTGATAGTCGCATTCAGGCTCTTCCAGCGGCCATCCTTGATGCCGTAGATGCAGCCGTGGATCGACAGGCTCTGCCCGCGGTGCCAGGCGTTTTGCACAATGCTGGTGTGACCGACGTTGGCCACCTGCTGGATCACGTTGAGTTCGCAGAGGCGGTCGACGCGCTCCTCTTCGGTGGCGTATTTGGCCAGTTCTTCGCGTTTTTCATAATAGAGATCGCGAATCGAACGCAGCCAGCCGTCGATCAGGCCGAATTGTCGATCCTGCATCGAAGCGCGCACACCGCCGCAGCCATAATGGCCGGTGACCAGAATGTGCTTAACCTTGAGTACATCGACCGCGTACTGAATCACCGACAGGCAGTTGAGGTCGGTGTGCAGCACGACGTTGGCCACATTACGGTGTACGAACAGATCGCCCGGCAGCATGCCGACGATCTCGTTGGCCGGCACCCGGGCGTCGGAACAACCGATCCACAGGAACTCAGGGGTCTGTTGGCGAGCCAGCTTGGCGAAGAAGTCAGGATCTTCCTCCTTGATCGCAGCGGCCCAACGCTCGTTGTTATCAATCAGATCTTGTAATTCGTTCATGCTTTGAAGCCTCAAGAATGATGCGCAGCTTTGACTGACAACCGCCCGTCGGGGTCACGCGCGAAATGCAGATGCTCTCCTGATCCGGTACACGGGGCTCCATGCCGGTGGAATTCTCGGTCGCCAAGTAGGTCAACCGTAGTAAGGCCTACAGTATGAGGAATTACCATGAATGATTCACGACGTCCGTACGATGCGGTGCAACCGGAACCCGTCGATGACAACGAAGACCGCATGGGCTCGGTGCGTGAGCTGGATTTCGACACCGAAGAACCCAGCGCCAGAATCGGTGACGAACTGCCGGAAAAGGAGCGCGAGCAACGGATGCCACGCCAGCGCGGTGGTGAAGCGGGCCAGACCGGTGACCATCAACCGACCGACGACGACCTGAGCCCGGAAACCCTGATCCGTGAAGACGGCGCCCGGGATGCCCATGAAGCGGGCAATGATAGCCGCGCGGATTGGGACCTGAGCATTGTCGATGAGGACGATATTGGCGGTGGCAATGGGCTGGATGAGGCTGAACTGGCGCTGCGCGATCCTCTCGACAAAAAACGTTGATCCTGTGGCGAGGGAGCTTGCTCCCGTTCGGCTGCGAAGCAATCGCAAATCACATCCCCCATTGCTCTCGGGGGCCGCTTCGCGACCCAGCGGGAGCAAGCTCCCTCGCCACAGACGGGTATGTCTCAATCCACCAAAGTGCAGGCCATGACCACCGCATCTTCGCGCCCGCCCACCGCCGGGTAGTAATCCCGACGCCGGCCGATCTCGTTGAAACCATAGCGCTCATACAGCCTGAACGCCGCGGTATTGCTGTCGCGCACTTCCAGGAAACACTCCCGGGCGTCGGCCTTGTAGGCAATCGACATCAAATGCTCAAGCAATGTCAGCCCCAGGCCACGGCCCTGGTTTTCCGGCTTGACCGTAATGTTCAGCAGGTGCGCCTCGTCGAGGATGATCTGCACCACACCGTGGCCGACCTGTTGCTGACCTTCGAACATCAGCCAGATCTGATACTTGCCCAGGCCGTCGAGGAAAATCCCGCGGGTCCAGGGATGGCTGTAGGCCGCGTATTCGATTTTCAGTACAGTTTCCAGGTCCGCCTCGGTCATCGGGCGAAACGATACAGCGTCACTCATTCGATTCTTTCCAGCGCGCCATCAGCCGACGCATGGCTTGCCAGACATCAGCCTTACGCTGTGGCTCTTCCATTAATAATTCCAGGCCCGGCACCGCCCAGGCCGAGCCCAGGCCTTCGATCTGCAATTCGCGGTTGAACGCCTCGGCATCCGCTTCGCCGGCAAATCGCACTGCGGGCAGGCCGATCAGCCACAAGCAGGCGCAGGGCGTTTCTTCCATGCGCACCGAGAGAAAACCTTGCACGAAGTCGCGGGCCGCTTCCGGGCCCTGATCCATCGTGCCACGCACCAGCAGCGGCCAACGCACCGGTTCACCGACGATCTGCGGGCTGTCCGGCAGACCGGCGGCGCGCAGCATGTCCTTGAGCAGCAGGTAGGCAGGATCGCGCGTCTGGAAGGATTCACCTGTGGGTAACTCCACCAACAGCAGGCAACGCCCGGCCCGCAGCAATTGCAGGGCGAAACGCGGCGGCGGCACGATCGGCGCCTTGACCACGACCGGGGCCTCTTCGGCCTCTTCCACCGGTTTGGCCCCGGCGCGGGTGCTCGCCAGCGATGGTCGCGGCACCTCGATCTTCGCCCGCTCGGCCGGCTTGACCACAGGCGCCACGGGCGTCTGAGCCACAACTGCGGGCACAACAGGCGCGACCACAACCGGCTCGGGGATCTCCAGCAGCTCGGGGCGCGACGGCGCGGCAAAGGGCAATTCGGTGCGCGGCAGCCAGTTGACCACCTGCATGGCGGCCAGATAAGCGCGACGACGGGACTCGATAAGCAAAGGTCGGCCACTTGTGGATAACTAAAGTGCGCTGATTCTACCGCCGTTCGCTCAAGATCGCCCGCAGTTGATCGATGCACTTTACCGAAAAGAAGTCGACAGCCCGTCCCGAGATTGAATCGCATTGCCCCCGATGCAGTACAATCGCCGCTTTTAATCGCCAACCAGCCGGCCATTCCGATGATCGAACCCAAGCGCGTCTTGCGCGCCCTCGCTGAACACTGGGCACTTCTGGAGCCACTGTGCGAGCACTTCGACCAAGGCACACTGAGCCTGAACGAACTGCGCACGCAACTGGCCGCCCAGCAATTCGATAGTACGCCGCAGGACATCACCAGCCTGCTGGATGTGTGGATTCGCCTCGATATTCTGGTTCCCGTGGCCAAAAGCCCGAACCGTTTCGAGCTCAATGCGCAGATTCACGACTTCCTCGCCTACCTGCGCCGCGAACACCGGCTGGGCCTGTGCCTGGAAATCGAAGCCTACCTGCGCCACCTCGAGCGTCTGGCCGGTTATATCCAGGACGCGTTCGATATCCGCGACGGCAATGACCTGGCCCGCCAGTTGCGACTGCTCGACATGCGCGTGCGGGACGTGCTGAAAAAACTCGATAACGACGAACAGGCACTGGTGGCCGTCGCCGAACGGGCGAAAACCAGCGATCGACAGATTCCGTTGCGCCAGCGTTACGCTGAAGTGCTGGCGACCTGGGACGAATACGTCGAGCCGATGATTGATCTGGTGAATGCCGACGGCGCCTTCGAACAAGGCGTGCGCAAGGTCGAAACCGTGCTGCTGAAGATGCTCAGCGAACAGCAACGCCTCGGCCACCTGGTCGACGACGACATGCTGCTGCGCACCCACGCGCGCATCCTCGAAATGCAGACCAGCGCCCAGCTGACCCTGCGTCACGCCCGCGAACTGCTGCTGCCGCTGCGTGAGGAAGCGCGCCGGCACAACGCCGTGACCCGTGGCGCCGCATTGGCCTTGTCGATGATCCGTCGCAAGGGCATCGATGCCGTGCCACAAGCGGCGATGCCGATGTTCACTCGCCCACAGAGCACCTTCCTCGGTAGTGCCAGTCAGGTCGAAGCCTACGTTTATGCGTTGGCCCGTTTCGAACCGAAACCGGCGCGCTTCCCCAAGGCGCACAAGACCCAGAAAGGCGAAGCACCACGGGCGCCACGCACCGTTCGGGAAATGCTCGAACGCTGCGAAGACGCCCTGCCGATGCCGGACCTGATGACCTGGCTGCTGGAGCAGGAACCGGACGGCGCCACCGACGAATTGCTGTACTGGTTCTCGCGCCTGTCGCGGGAGAAACGCTTCAAGCGCGAGCGTCTGGAACGTCGCCAATACCATACTCACGAGCACCAGGTCAGCCTGCGCTCCTTCGCCCTGCTCTCGGTCAGCGACGGCACCGAGAATTCTGCGAGCACCCTCCATGCAAGTACTTCCTATGCAACTTGATCTATCCGAACTGTCCCATCTGGCACCGATCTTTCGCGAGCTGTTCAAGGGTTACCACGTCAGCCGCCGCGATCCGGAGCTGTACGCACAGTTGTCGAACTTTCAGGACCAATACCGCACGCTGTTCAAGGCCCTGGGCTTTGAACTGGTGTGCGATACCCGCGGTTTCTACTACTTCGTGCCGGACCTCGCTGCCGCCACGGTGAACAAGACCGCGCAGCGTCTGGCGCTGTTCACCTTCATCCTCGTCGAGCACCTGGCCGACCAGGGCCGCGACCCGATCTCCGTGCTTGACGGCGGCAGCCTCGGCCGCGACGAGCTGCCGTCGTTGCTGGAAAAGTACCGCGACCTGTTCATCCAGGCCGAAGTACAGACCCAGGACGAGCTGGAAGAAAAGATCATGCGCCGCATGACCCAGCTCGGCTTTGCCAGCGAAGAAAACGGTATCTACCGTTTCCTGCCGCCGATGCACCGTTTCCTCGATGTGTGCCTGTCGGTGCAGCAGGACCGCGATCTGGCCGCCAGCCTGCACAGCGTCCTGCCGTTGCCGGTGCCGGTGCTGATCGACGAAGACAGCGACGAAAAACTGCTGCAGACCGACGACCCGCTCGACCTCGCAGAATTTGAAGATGAAAGCGAAGAAGACGCCCTGGCCCGCGCCATCGCCGAAGAACAGGAGCTCGACGCATGAGCAAGGAACGTTACGGCATCCGCCGCTTTGCCCTTTTGAACACCGCCGGCTACAGCCTCGGCCTGTTCCCGCTGGAAGAGCCGCTGTCGGTCTACGGCGCGAACAACCTCGGTAAATCCGCCTCGATCAACGCCTTGCAGTTCCCGATCCTGGCGCGCATGTCGGACATGAGCTTCGGCAAGTACAGCCTGGAGCAATCCCGGCGCTTCTACTTCGCCTCGGACACCAGTTACATCTTGGTGGAAGTGAACCTGCCCCACGGCCCCCACGTGATCGGTGTGGTCGGCCGCGGCCCAGGCGGCGGCTTCGGTCACCAGTTCTTTGCCTATGCCGGCAAGCTGGACCTGGCCCACTACCAGAAAAACGATACCTGCCTGCGCCAGAAAGAACTGTTCACCAACCTCGAGCGCGAAGGCCTGAAAGCCTACGAACTCAAGCCGGACGAACTGCGCCGTTTGCTGGTCGGCGGTCACACCTCGATCCCGCTGGACCTGACGCTGATTCCATTGCGCTCCACCAGCGAGCAGAGCCTGAAGACCTTCCGCGCGCTGTTCATCAACCTGCTGCACATGCGCGAAATCACCGCGGCCAAGCTCAAGCAACTGTTCCTCGATGCCTTCGAACACAGCCTGCGTTCCGGCAGCGTCGACTACATCGCCGCGTGCGAAGAAGCGTTCCGCGATGTACGACGCATGGAGCAGGACTACAACTCGCTGGTCGCCGCAGGCCCGCTGGTCGAAGCCCTGGCCAACGGTGTGAAGCAACGCGACATCCTGCGCGGCAAGCTGCACCGGATCTCGCCACTGCTCGACTCCTTGCTGGGCACATGGTCGGACTACGCCAGTGCGCGCAAGGAAGAGCTGACCATTCAGGCCGAGCACTACCGCAACGAGCAGGACGCCCTGCAAAACGACCAGCGCGGTGGCACCCAGGAACTGATGCGTCTGGAGCGGGAAATCACCGGCATCCAGCGCTGGCTCGGCGAACTGTCGGTGCTCAAGCATCGCTTCGCCCTGGTCGATGACGTCAAGGTGCTGGAGCAGCAACTGCTGGCCGCCAAGGATGCCCACGACGAACTGGCTGGTGCGCTGGCGCAGTCCCGACAGTTCAGCGCCGAAGACCTCGAAGAGCGTCTGCGCGATCTGGAAAAACGCCTGAAGTCGGTCAAGCAGCAACTCGATCACGCCGACAACAACAGCTACGCCCGCCTGCGCGAAGAATTCTCGCAGCAAGACGTCGAGCGCCTGATGCGCTTGTTCAACAGCGCGCTGTTCAGCCTGCCATTGGGCGAACACGGCATCACCCTCGACGAGAACGGCGACTGGGTGAAGTCCGTAGAACTGATCCTCGACGGCTTCAAAGGTGAACGTTTCGAAGTGCCGGGCCTGTCCATCGACATCTCGCACATCGAGCCGCCGGCATTGCAGGCCCTGGCTGACCGTGCGGCCCTGCGCGACCAGAAGGAACGCCTGGACAAAGAACTCAAGCAACTGAAAACCCAGCAAGCCGTGGCCGCCGACCGCGCCGCGAGCAAGACCCAGACCGAAGTGCTGTACCAGCAAGTGCTGGATGCGCAGAAAGCCCTGGAGGATTTCCGTCGCGCGCAAACCTTGAGCGCCGAGGAAGGCGACAAGCTGGAACAGTTGGCGCAGATGGAAGCGGCGCAGGACGAGCTGAAGCGCTCCAGCGACGCCTTCACCGAGCGCGTCCAGCAACTGTCGGCCAAGCTGCAACTGGTCGGCCGCCAGATCGGCGACATGGAAGCCAAGCAACGCACCCTCGACGACGCCCTGCGCCGCCGTCAGTTGTTGCCGGCGGACCTGCCGTTCGGCACGCCGTTCATGGACCCGATCGACGATTCCATGGACAACCTGCTGCCGCTTCTCAATGACTACCAGGACAGCTGGCAGGGCCTGCTGCGGGCCGACGGCCAGATCGAAGCGCTGTACGCTCAGGTGCGCCTCAAGGGCGTGGCCAAGTTCGACAGCGAAGACGATATGGAACGTCGCCTGCAACTGCTGATCAACGCCTATGCGCACCGTACCGACGAAGCCCTGACCCTGGGCAAGGCTCGTCGTGCAGCCGTGACGGATATCGCCCGGACCCTGCGCAACATCCGCAGCGACTACGACAGCCTCGAACACCAACTGGCACTGTTCAACCGCGAGATCAACAAACGCCAGGTCTCCAACCTGCAAAGCTTCCGCATCGTGCTCGCCCCGAACAAGGAAGCGCTCAAGCACATCGACCAGATCATCCACAGCGCCGGTCAGTACGAAGAAGGCGAAACCCTGTCGGTCTTCGATCTGAGCCAAAGCGCCGAGCAGGACAACAAGAACGAAGAGGCAAAGGAGTACCTGGCACGGCTGGTCGCGGCCAACCACAACCAACTCGGCCTCAAGGACTTGTTCGAACTGGCGTTCGAGATCACCAAGGTCAACGGCCAACCGGTGATCCACACCGACATCGACGGCGCCGCTTCCAACGGCACCACCATGACCATCAAGGCGCTGACCAACATGTACTTGTTGCTGCACCTGATGGACCGTGACCAGGCCGGTCGCGTGCGCCTGCCGTACTACCTCGACGAGGCGGCGGACATCGATGAGAAGAACCAGGCCGCATTGCTGGAAACCAGCCTGCAACTGGGCTTCGTGCCGATCCTGGCGAGCGTGAAACCGCAGGTCTGCGCCAGTGTCGCCATCGACCTGGAAGGCGGCAGCGGTCCGGCCGGCATCTACATCGATGAGGCGGACTGGAAGTACATCCGTCGTCACGATCAGGTAAAGGCAACGGTCAACGAACAAGCGGATGAACCGGAGCTGGATGCGGTCTGAGGCTTGAATCGAAGGCAATGAAAAAGGCCGCGATCCAATGGATCGCGGCCTTTTTCATAGGTGTGTCATTTAGCTTTTCAGTGAACTTCAGGGCCTCTTCGCGGGCAAGCCCGCGAAGGCGTCATCACTGACGCCACATAACCCTCAGACTATTTACCCAGCGATATCTTCGGCGCCCAGCCCAGCCATTCCTCTTCAAACTTGTCGAACAACGCGAACGTCTGCTCCGGTTGCGCCGGGCTGCCCATACGTTCGCCATCCGGCGTGGCAAAGGCGACACCGCCCTGAATCATCGTCTCCAGGGATTCTGTGCGCACCGTTGCACCTCTGAACAGACCGACATCGAAGTCGAAACCGCTGGTGTTCCAGAACCGTGTACCGCTGCGTACCAGTGGCGCGTACTTCGGTTCGATCAGGATATGGATCAGGACGCGATCAGCGGTCTGGCCCAGCTCATAACCGGTCACCTTGCCCACGGTGATTTCGCGATAGGTCACTGGTACACCGGCCTTCAGCGAACCACGACGGGCTGCGCTCAGCACCAGACTCAATCCCGCTTCCTGCTTGGGGGTTTCGGGAGCTGCGGCCAAAGCGACAAAGTTTTTCTGCGGTCCCAGGTTCTTCTGCGCCGGTTGCACCTCGATGTATTGCCCGGTTACCAGGGTTTCGAGGTTGGACGTCTTGATCAGGCCCAGTTCAGGCTTGACCACCCAGAACTGACTGCCGACCCGGGCGATGCGCTCCGGCACTTCGGTAATCCGCGCGGTCAGCAGCACCGATTGCAGGTCCTCGCTGAGATCAACGTCCTCCACCTTGCCGACATCCAGCCCCTTGAAACGAATCGGAGTGCCGGTACGCAGGCCATCAGCGCGATCGAGCTTGAGCGTGATGACTTCGCCTTTCTGCGTGGCGTCTTCATGGTTCGCGAACAGACGGAAACGTGGAATACGCTTCTGCAGCGGGGCTTTTTCCTGCGGGGTCTCGAAGGCAATGCCGCCGGCCATCAAGCTCTGCAGCGACTCGCTTTTAACCTGGACCCCGCCGGTCAGTCCGCCCGTGAGGGTGATGCCACTGGCGTTCCAGAAGCGCGTCGAGGCGTTGACCAGGCCTTCGTATTCCTTCTCGATGTGCACGCCAATGATCAGTTGTTTCTTGGTGCGTGAGAACTGATAGCTCTGTACGGAGCCGACTTTGACCTGTTTGTAGAGAACCGGGCTGCCGACTTCCAGCGAGCCGAGATTTTCCGTGAACAACACCAGGTGCAGGCCCGGTGCACGCAGATCCAGCGGTGGCGCCTTGGCCCGTGCCGCAAACTCCCGTTGTGGCGCCGAACCCTTGTCGCCAGGCCGCACAGCGATGTAGTTGCCTTTGACCAACGCCTCGAGGCCGGTAATCCCCGCCAGGGAAATCGACGGTTTGACCACCCAGAACTGGGTGCCTTCGACCAGGTAATCCTCGGCCAACGGGTCCATCGTCAACTCAGCGGTGGCCCCGGACAGGTCAGGATCGACCTTCAGCGCCTTGAGATTGCCGACCTGAATGCCTTTGTACATCACCGGCGTACGACCGGCCTGCAAGCCTTCGAAGTCGCTGAGCTTGACCTTGACCCGGATACCGGCCGCCGCTGCATCGAAGTCTTCATAGAGCCTGAACGGCAGGCTTGGGTCGGTAGGCGGGCTGTCCTTGCGGTTTTCCGGGGTGGCGAAGGCAATGCCGCCGGCGACGATGCTGGCCAGGGATTCACTGCGAACCTTCACACCCGACAGATTGGCATCGATGCTGATGCCGCTGGCGTTCCAGAAACGTGTGTGCTTGCGCACCAGTTTGGCGTAAGTCGGCTCAATGAAGACCTTGAGCTCGACGGTGCTCTGGTCCTCGGACAACACATAGCTTTTGATCTGGCCCACTTTGATTTGTTTGTAGAACACCGGACTGCCACGGTTCAGCGAACCCAGGCGGTCAGCCTTGATGGTCAAGTGCAGGCCGGGCTGGGCATCGGAAAGTGGCGGTTCCTGGGCCAGGGCCTTGAACTTGCGGACCGGCTCGCCTTCCCCCGGGCTGATGGCGACATAGTTACCTGAAACCAGCGTCTCAAGACCGGTAATCCCTGCCAGCGTAACGCTCGGCTTGACCAGCCAGAAACGCGTGCTGGTCCGCAGGTATTGCTCTACGTCCTTGTTCATTTCGATGCTGGCGATCACGCCTTTGGAACTGCCTTCGTCATCAAGCTTGAGGCGTTTGACCTTGCCGACCGACATGCCCTTATAGACAACTTCGGTCTTGTTGGCCTGAATGCCCTCGCCGCTCTCAAAACGCACCTGAATCTCGATACCGGTCTCGTTATAGGCACGCCAGCCGAGCCAGCCGCCGATGATCAAGGCAATCAGGGGCAACACCCAAATGGCAGACCAGTTCGAAGCCGGTCGGGTTTTCGCTACAGGCAAATCAGTCATGGTCGTCGTCCGACTCCGTGTTATCCCAAATCAGTCGGGGATCAAAAGTTACCGCAGCAAGCATCGTCAGAATCACCACCGTGGCGAAAGCGATGGCGCCAAGATTGGCTTCGATGCTGGCAAGCCGTCCAAAATTCACGACCGCCACGAGAATGGCGATCACAAAGATATCGAGCATCGACCAGCGGCCGATGAATTCAATGAAACGGTACATCCAGATACGCTGGCGAGCCGAAAGGGGCTGACGGCGCTGCACGGAAAACAGCAGCAGGCCGATGCCCACCAGCTTGAAGGTGGGCACCAGGATACTGGCGATAAACACCACGGCCGCAATGGGGAACATGCCGTAGTGCACCAACTCGATCACACCCGCCATGATCGTGCTGGGCGCACCTTTGCCCAGGGAGTTCACGGTCATGATCGGCAACAAGTTGGCCGGTATGTAAAGAATGGCGGCGGTAATCAGCAATGCCCAGGTTCGCACCAGGCTATTCGGGCTGCGGGCATGCACCAGCGCTCCGCAGCGCGTACAGACTTGCTCATCGGTATCAGCTTCCTGCCTGTTCAATTCATGACATTCCTTGCAAATCAGAATGCCTGCATCAATCGCCCGCATGGGCATCCTCTCCTGATAACGCTTGCCAGATCTGGTGAGGCGACATTACGACCTCCAGCCAGACTTGAACCAGCAACAAACCAATGAAGCACGCCAGGCCGAGGCCTACGGTGATGGCTGCCATATCTGCCAGTTTTACGATCGCCACCAGTACGCCCATGAAGTAAACCTCGAGCATCCCCCATTCGCGTATATGGTGATAAATGCGATAGAGCAACAAGCCGTAGCTGCGTCCGACATCGAAACGGATACTCAACAATACGGCCAGTTGGCACAATAGCTTGAGCAGCGGGATCCCCATGCTGCACAGGAACACAATCACTGAAACGCTTTGCATGCCCGTGTCAAAAAGGGCCACAACTCCGCTCCAGACAGTGTCTTGCGAAGACTGCCCGAGTAGATTGAGCTGCATGATGGGTAAAAAGTTCGCCGGAATAAACAACAACAAGGCGGCGATGACCAGGGCGAGACTGCGCTGTACGACGTTGTACCGATTGGCATAAAGCTCGTAGCCACAGCGCGGGCACAGGGCTTTTTCGCCATGGGCAAGTTCAGGTTTACGCATGAGCAAGTCACACTCATGGCAGGCAACCAGATTTTCTAGTGGTAATTCTGACAGCCCTTGGGCGTCAACCGGATCCGGCATAAAGGCTCTGACTCTGAAAAAGTTGGACCTATTCTAGTGCCATGAGCTGAAAATAACTGTGCAAAATGTGCAACGACCAGCCCTGTTTTTTTCACGCACAAAAACAAAACCCCAACTGCTTTCGCAATTGGGGTTTCGGAATTTAATCTTGACGATGACCTACTCTCACATGGGGAAACCCCACACTACCATCGGCGATGCATCGTTTCACTGCTGAGTTCGGGATGGGATCAGGTGGTTCCAACGCTCTATGGTCGTCAAGAA
>NZ_JAHBDI010000046.1:0-20312 GCF_019956275.1 Pseudomonas sp. GL-RE-26 | reverse complement strand
TGGATGTGAATGCGCGCATTCACTCCGGCCGCAGTGGCCTGCGCCTGTGGGAAGACTGCGTGAAGTTCGGCATCGAGGCGCGCAAGTTGATCCTCGAAGCCTGCACCATGGTCCGCCCGTTCGTGCCCTACAGCATTGAAGGGCGCGCCTGGGAAGACTATCCAACGGAAGAAATCGCCAACGACATCCGCTTCTTCGAGTTCCATCCCAAGGACCGCTGGCACGCCTTTGCCGGCTACGCCGAGAAGCAGTACTTCATCGACCCGTGCAAGTTGCTGTTCACCACACCGGGCATCGACCCGGTGGACGGCAGCTACACCGACTTCGGCATTCACGCCGGCATCCTGGCCAACTTCCTGCGCGAGAACGGCATCGTCCCGGAAAAGTGCGACCTCAACTCGATCCTGTTCCTGCTCACGCCGGCCGAAGACTGGGCGAAGATGACCCACCTGGCCGCGCAGATCGCCCGCTTCGAACGTTTCATCAGCGATGACGCACCGATGAGCCGGGTGCTGCCGGCGATCTACGCGCAACATCAGGAACGCTATCGCAACTACACCATTCGCCAGCTCTGCCAGGAAATGCACGACCTGTACCGCCATCACAATGTGCAGCAGTTGCAGAAGGACATGTTCCGCAAGGAACACTTCCCGAAAAAGGCCATGAACCCGCAGCAAGCGCAAATCGAGTACATCCGCGGCAACGTCGAACTGGTGGCGCTGGCGGATGCCGATGGGCGCATTGCCGCCGAGGGCGCGTTGCCTTATCCGCCGGGGGTTCTGTGCGTGGTGCCAGGTGAAATCTGGGGCGGCGCGGTGCTCAAGTACTTCCTGGCCCTGGAAGAAGGCATCAACCGCTTGCCCGGCTTCACGCCGGAGTTGCAGGGGGTTTATCTGAAGGAGCATGAGGGGCGTATTCGCGCTTATGGATATGTGATCAAGGCTTGACCCCTGTGCAGGCGTAGCCGCGGGCACGGACTGCGGCTACGCCTGTATTTCCCTCCCCCCTCGCCTACACGGGGCGCTCCCCTGACGCCGTTTGCCCGCATGCACCCGCTTGTGGCAACAGGCTGATTTCAACCCGTCGGTTCGCCGCACGCCCGGTTTCGCTGTCATCACTGCTGACAGGCTGGCTGGCGGCAAACCCCTGCACCGCAAAGCAACTGTCAGGAATATCACCCATGCGTTGCATCCAGTCACGCACGGCCGAGGCCCGGGCGTGGGAAAGCTGCTGATTGTGCTGCGCACTGCCTCGACCATCCGTATGCCCGCCAATGACGATCAGCCAGCCGGGCTGGGCCTTGATGTCGACCAGGGCGCTGATCAGGATCTTGGTCGAGCCCGGCTTGAGCTCGGCGCTGCCGGCCTCGAACAACGACAGGCTGTCCAGGCGCACCGGCGCGACAATAGTCGGTGGCGGCTGCAATAGATGCGCCAGGCGTTGCTCGGCGACGCCGGTCGAGCCCAGCCACCAGGCTCCGCTGACCAGGCCCGTCACAACGGCTGCAGCGCAAAGCCACCGGGCCAGGGGACGCTTCGCCGGCGGCATTTCAGGCATGGGCAAGGGGTTGGGCGGCAATATCACCACGGGCATCATCACAGCCGGCGCCGGCTCCCTTGCAGGCGGCGATAGCGTGCCGACCACAACGCTGCTGCGCTGCATGCGCCGGATCAGGCTCTCGATCTGCTGGCGCAAGGCATGCAGGGCCACCACCGGCGCTTGTGCCTGCAGCTCCAGGCGCTGCTGCAAACGCGCCAGCCCGCTGTCCAGTTGAAGCAACTCGGGGAAGTGTTGTGTTCCCGGCGCCAGATTGCGCAACAACGCCTGCCACTGCACGCACAGCCAGACGAGGATATCCAGGCGCACCGACGCCATGGGTGGCCAACAGGCCGCCCACTGGCCGCACAGGGTTTCGATCAGCGTCACCCCCTGGGTCATGCCTTCCACGCCATGCCGCTGGCTGCGCGCCAGGGCAAACGCGGCGGCCGTCTGCAGGTCTGCGCCGTTGTGTTCGAACAGTGCCAGGCACCACTGCTCCACTCTCGCCCAATCTACATCGGGACAGGCCGGATGACTCAACTTCGCCAGCTCTTCGCGCAGCGCAATAAACTCACCGTAACCGCGCGGATCACCGCCCAGTCGAATACGCATTTCAAATAGCACCGTCAGCCTCCGTTGCTTTATAAGTTCAGGATTTCGACAGCCATTGCTGTCGTTTCAGATGGCGCACCAGGACTTTGCCCTCCGCTGCCAGTGTGGTACCGAAGGTCACCTGCCGGCCGCTTTTGAGCAGCACGTCGAGGCTGTAGTCCAGATGGCCTGGCAAAGCTTGCTCGAGCAACTCGATGTGCACGGTCGCCAGACGCGGTTCGTACTTGTTCAGGGTGTCCTGCATGGCCCTCATCAACACGTGCGCCGAGCCCGGCAGGCCCTGGAGGATCTGGCCCATGTCGGGAAGACCGTAATCGGGCAGGTGCGCGAGTGTTCCGGCCCGGCTGTTGAGGATGCGTTGCAGGTTGTCCAGTACCGACAGCGTGTGCTGGTCCTCTTCATTGACTTGATACAGGTCCAGGTCACCGTCGAAGTTCTGCAGCAGTGTTTCGTAAAGCGATGGATTGAGGTCAGGCATGGTCAGTCCCGGGCCAATGCGCGCAGGGTCAATTGGTTGTCCCCCAGCTCGATGACCCGTGCCCGGTCCGGGTCGAGATCGTCGCGGTTCAAGGTCAGGCGCCAGGTATTCATCTGCACATCGGGGTTACGAAACAGCGCGACCACCGTGACGAAACGCGCGTCCTTGTCCAGCGGCACATCCAGTTTCGCGCCCTCGCCAGGCTTGATCACCAGCGCCCGGGTATCGAGCAAATTGCCGGCCAGCGCCTGCTCGTCGCCACCGAGCAGGCTGTCGTAGGAAGCCCTCTGCAGCGCCTTGCTGTCGCTCAGTTGATAGACCCGCACCAGCGTCGGGACCGACATCGCATTCATGTCCGCAACATCAGTGTTGATGGCCGTGCGGGCACTGAAATCCAGGCGCAAGTCTTTCACCTGTTTGTAGAAAATCGAGCGGGTGGCAGATGCCGTGCCTTCCGAGACAGTCTGAGTGACACCACAGCCGGCGAGCACTACCGCCAGCGTCGTCAGGATCAATGAATTACCAACGGTACGCGACATGCTGTGCTTCCCTGTTCCGAGTGTTTTTCGACAGGCCCTGGTAGCGGCCCAGATTGATGGTGATGGTGTCGTGTTCCGCGCCCTGCCAGGTGTCACTGCCCGAACCCAACATGCCGGTCATGCCCAGGCGGATCGGCGCCCGCCCCAGCACCGGTTGCGGCAAGCTGCGCACCGGCAGCGACAACTGCAGCCTGGCGGTGCAGCGCCAGCCCAGGTAGACCCGCAGCAACACCAGCAGATCGTTATACAACTGGCCATCGGGCAACCAGCCCCGTGCTTCGTCCCGGTCCCTGGTGAACAGCGCCAAGTGCAGCTGGCTGTTGGCGTCGAATCCGTTGCTCCCCAGCGGCGTGCCCTGGGACAGGCTGACCGGACGACTCGCGGACAGACTCGCCGGATGGGCCAGGGGGATTCTCTGTGGCCAGTGCGGCGTGATCCTGGCCCGGGTCTCTGGAGCCAGCAGCGACACCAGAGCGGTGATGCCCTCGGCGTTGCGGGTGGGCATGCGCATCACACTAAGCAGCGCGAGAAACCGCGAAACCGGCGTGGCAATGCGCTTGGCCGTGCCGGGAATGCCAAGACCGACCAGACCCAGCAGACACTGCGACGTCGCATCACTGCCGCCGGCTTCGAAGGTGGCCGGGTAGGAATACTTGCGCCAGATCCGATAGAACTGGGTGAAGATCCGGTGGTTGAAAATATCCAGAAACGCCTCAAGCACCTCATGCCCGTCGCGGCGCTGGGCAATGTCGTCGACAAAAGCCGTCGGCAATGGCGAATCCACGCCGTACAAGCCCAACAGCCGCGTACGCACCGTCGCCGGACGCAGCGGCTGCCGGTCATCGATCTCGATGTACTTCAGCTCACCGGCGGGAAAGCCCATGCCGGGGTCCGGGCGAAACCGTACCGGGTCGTCCGCCGGATGGCTGGTGCTGCCCAGCGGCGGATGGCCTGGCAGGGCTTGCTCCAGCAGCTGGCAGAACCGATACAGACTGGCCTCGGCCACCCGCCCCTCCAGCACCTCGAGCAATCCGCAGGCTTTCAGCCGGGAATACGCTGACTGTGGTTCTCGTTCCATCGCAGGCACTTTCCAGTAGGTTGAAGGATCAGCGTGAGCTGGTTGAACAGGTGAATGTCGGCGTACAGCGCGAAGAAGCGATGGAGCATTTCGCCGAACAGGCTGATGTCGCCCTCGCCGCAAAAACCATGGGCGTCGAGGGTCACTTCGATGTCCACGCCGCGCAGCAGAAAGCCCTTTTCGAACCGCTGCACCAGGTGGTGCCTGACTTCGACGATGGCCGCCAGGCGACGGCGGTTCAGTTCGCTGCCGGTCCAGTCGTACAGCGCCAGGGTGCCGCGCAGCACTTCGGCGTTATCGAGCATCGGCAGGAAGTTGGAGCCCAGGTGGCTGAGTACGCGCCAGTGGAAACGATCGCGGTTCGGCGGATAGCACGGCAAGGTCGGGGCGCTCAGATTGCGCACGCGCAAGCCGCTCAAGGCGGTGTTGACCAGCCCATCAAGCAGGGTGCTTTGCAGCGCCTTGCGTGGCAGCAGGCCGTGGGTCCCGGTCAGTTGCAGGGACAGGCTCTGGCTGCCCTGCAAGCGATCCTGATCGAAGCCGTCGCCCCCGAGAATCAGCCAGGTATCGTGCAGGCCAATGGCGCCTCGCTTGAGGCGGGTATGGAAGTAACGCTCGGGCGCCTCGTCGCGCAACATTCCGCCCTTGTGACGAAAACTGCTGAACGGCACATAGTCCAGACGCTCGGTGTTCTTCGATGCGGTGACCCGGTCCACCGAGTAAATTTCCGTGTGACCGTCCTGCAGGCGCATGGGACGCAACAGGTAGTCGGTTTGCAATGGATCCAGCGGCATCGGATCGGCTTCCAGGGTGAACAGATTGATCACCGGTACCGCATGCAGGCGAAGGTGTTCGGCGCTCAGGTTGAATGCCTGCGGCCACGACTCGCGCAGGACCACCTCCAGTTCGAACCAGGGCATATCCGCAGTGATGTTCACCTGCTCCAGGCCATGGAGGGTGACGAACATGAACTTCTCGCGGAAGGTGAAATATTCCAGCAACAACTGATAGCCGCTGAACGCGCTGTCGCCCTTTGGCCACAAACGGTCCTCGTCGGCAAAGCCCTTGGGCGCGAAATGACCTGCCAGTGCAACTCGTTGCGCCTCGCCCGGCAGGCGCACATACAACGCCTGGGCATGCAGGGTCAGGGCCTGATGCAGCGCGCTGGCCAGAGGGGCATCGGCGTTCAGGTACATCGGCACGCGGCTGAGGTCGATCTGGCTCCAGTCGATCGCCGTTGCGCAGGCAAACCGCAGGCGCAGCAGCGAGCGGCCGTCGGGCTCATGGGCCAGGCGCAAGGATTGCAATTCGATGGGTTGCAGCCGCAGGTCCTGGGTGGTGGTGTAACGGCATACGGTACGCTGCGGCCCGATGGGTTGCGAGAGCACCTCCTGGCCGGCGGCGATCAGCTCGCTGCGCCTGAGCTGTGCCAGTTCCACCTGGAACTCGACGATCGACAGCGAGGGAATGGTGCGCAGGTAATGGGGCCACAACAGGCTGACCAGGCCTTCGGTCAACTCCGGCAAGTCGTCGTCGAGCTTTTCGCGCAGGCGCCCCATCAAGAAAGCGAAGCCCTCGAACAGACGCTCCACATAGGGATCGCGGGCGCCGGGTTTGTCCAGGTTCAACTGCGCCGCGCGGTCGGGAAACGCTTGCGCAAACTCCTGCCCGGCTTCGCGCAGGTAGCGCATCTCGGCGTCGTAATAACGCAGTGTCAGATTGTCCATGCTGTAAATAATCCTGATAAATGGGGTTCAACCGCACAGTACGACGGCGCGTACCGGATCGATGGCAACCAGCGCCGCCAGCAACGTCTCCATGCGCCTGGCCAGGGCCGGCTTGTCGGCATCGTTGCGCTGCGCTTTCAGGCGGGTCAGCTTGAGCAGGCGGGCCTTGACCTCGAAATTCAATTCCGGCTCCCAGTCCGCCAAGGCCTGGCGCTCGGCCGTGGCATCCAGTTCACCGAGCAGGTGCAGGGCCAGGTCGTTCTTGCCACATTGCTCGGCCACCCGCGCCATCAGCAGGCGCAGCAGCCAGCGCTGGCGACCGCTGTGAATGTCCGGGCGCGCGGCCAGCCAGGCCAGTGCATGTTCGACGCCGTCGCTGTCGGCCTGGGCCAGCGCCTCGCTTTCCAGGGACAGAATCTCGCCATCGGCCATGACCGCTGCCGGGGCCGCTGCGGGCAGGAGCTGGCGCGACTGTTGCGCGCTTACGTGCTGAGCGATCCATTCACGGGTGGTCTCGTCGGCGAACGGTGTACCGTCGTTCCACCCCAGCGCCTCCAGGCCCGGCAGCCGCTCGAGGAACATACCCAGGTCGCGCTTGACGATGTCGGCCCAGCCGTCGTGAGGCGCCGGTAGTTTGCTCAGGGCCTGGACCAGGTACCACTGCAGGTCCAGCCAGAAATGGTTGACCCCCTCGGCGAACGTGCGCTCGACCTGATCGAGCAATTCGCTCCAGTTCTGCTGCTGATACAGGCGCTTTAGTTGCGCCCGGGATTCGCCCCGGGGCGGCGCCAGGCGCGTGGTGCCGCTGGCGTCCTGCAGGGGCGGCTCGTGCAAGGTGTCCCAGCGCAGGCTTTTCATCAGGCGGTGCGCCGCCAGCCAGCCTTGTGGCTGGTCGCGCAGGTAACCGGCCAAGGTCCGGCCGCTGTCCAGCAGGTCGCGCCCGGACTTGATGGCCAGGCTGCCCGGAGGGCTGGCCTGGCTGACGGACTCGTGACTGGCGCTGTGCTGGGGCACTACGGCTTCGACCCCGCCGGACTGCGCCAGGCGCGCCGACAACGCCCCATGCAACGCATCCAGCTGCGGCCGCTGATCCTCGGGCCAGGCTTGCAGCCCATGTTCAAGCCAGGCCAGCGCCGCCACCGTGCGTTCCGCCTCGGCCTTGACCACCTCCGGGTACAGCGACAGGCTGTCCAGCACCTTGGCGCCGGTCAACCACTCCAGGGCCATCTTGCGGCTGTTGGCCCGCACGGGAAGCACATCGCCGGCGTACCGTTCAACCAGCGCCGCCAATAAACCAAGGCCATCGGCCAACCCCGTCTCACCGTCCTTCTGCAGGCGTGCCCACAGGTAGTAAGTGGCGACGCGCAGATCCTTGCAGCGCTGGCCGAGCAACTTCTCCGCCAGCTGAATCACCTCGTCGACGTTCGCGCCGGAGAGCTTGTTGACCTCTTCACGCATGCGCTGGAAGTCATCGTCGTAACCCGGGTCTTCACCGACCGGCGACTGCGCACTGATGGGCTGCAACCAGGATTGCCAGCAGTCGGCCTGGGTACGGGCAAGGGCCAGCGGGTCACGTTCGCCGAGGCAACGGGTGATCAGTTTGAGCAGGCTCATGGGTAACTTCCATTCTGCGCATAAGGCTGCGCTTGAGTGCCTTCGCCGAGAAAAATCTGCGCCGGCAATTCAAAGCCGCGCAACTTGAGCAACGTCAGCGGCCCTGCGCCCAGTTCAGTGCGCAGGTGCCAGGTCAGGTCGAGGCCGTCGGGGGCCCGAAGCTGCACGCGGTACTGGCTGTCGGTGTCGTTCAGGGCGGTGATTTTTGCCTGTTCGAGCAGGCGGATCAGGCCCCAGGTGCCTTCGTAATCGCCGTAAAGGCGTTCATTGGCCAGCACGCTGATCCACAGCAAACGCGTGCCCGGATGCTGGCTGAAGCCCGGCCAGCTGAAGCGCTGCCAGCGTTCCTTCTGGTTAAAGTACTCATGCTTTTCGCCGTTGAGGATGAAAGTGGTCTGCACCACGTCACGCACCGGCTTGCCGCGCAGCTCGAAGCTCAGGCCCATGCCGCCGTCGGTGTAGAGCACGTCGGCGAGGTGGCTGAGCTGGTTGATCGCCGCGAGGAACTTCGGGTTGAAGTGCAGACCCTGGCTGTGCCGCGCGTCGGCCACCCAGCGGCTGCCTTCCTTGCGCAGCACACCGCCCAATTGCTGCTGGAGGAACTGGTCGATGCGCCCGGCGTCGGCGCGGATCATCTGCCCGAGCATCGGCAGCGAGGCGTCACTGCCGGTGGCAGCAAAGGGGTAGCGCCCGGCAAACGCGCCCTGCCAGTCGCGCACGATCGCCCGCTGCCACTGGCTGTTGAGGCCGGCCACCGAAGGTTGCAGCACCCGTTGCCAGGCCTGCTCCAGCGGCTGCACGAACAGCGTCTGGCCGATGCCATCCCACTCGGCACCGAGGCTGGCGGCGAGCAGGCTGCCGTAGGCCTGGGTGTCGGTGAGGTCGACGCTGTGGCCTTGGAAAACTGATTGCGCCAGGGCCTGGGTCATCGCCTGGGGATTGGGTGCATTGCTCACTTGCTGCAGCTTCAGGCGCACCCGGGTGACGCGGTTGAGGAAGGCTTGCAGGCTCAGGCGTTCGGTGTCGTTCTGGTTGTCGACGTCTTTGCCCAGCAAGGTCAACAGCGGGCCAAAGGTGGCGTCCAGTGGGCTGCTACTGGCGGGCATCGACTGGTCAATCAGCGGCGCTTTTTCCTGGCCAAGCAACTGCTGCGCCGACTGCACCAACGAATCGGCCAGCGCCTGGCGGCGGGTGCCGGCCTGGCCCTGATAGGCCAGGGTGTTCATCAGGGCGATCAGCGGCGACTGGCGCACATCGCTCATCAGCGCCAACTGGTCGATCACCTCGCCAAGGCTGTCCACCGGTTGCCAGCGCAGTTGGTTGAGGAAGTCCAGCCAGGCGTGGGCGTAGTCCTGGAAGTAGCGTTCGGTCAGGCGTTGCTTGAGTTGTTCCGGGCTCAGGTCGGCGGCGAGACGCGCCGGGTTGTCGCTGAGCACCCAGTCGATTTCTTCACGGCGTGCCTCGGCGATGGCGTCGATGGCCGGGCGCACCTGGCCTTCCCAGGCTTGGCGGGTGAACACCCCCGGCACCTCGGCCGAAGTGGCAAACAGCGTCGATGCCTCGGTGTCGCCGACCATCTGCGCCAGGCTCAGCACCGGCGCGTGATTGGCGGCGTTGTCGAGCACGGATTGGTACAGGCTGGCTTCGCCGTTGCGCTGGCCCAGCTGGCCGATCAGCACCTGGCGGACTTGGGCGACCAGCTTGGGGTCGGCATTGATGCGCCAGTTTGGGTGGGCGGCCAGTTGTTCGGCGTAGAACTGCCACAAGCTCGGTGCCAGGGCGTGCCAGAGTCCAGGGGAAAAGTCGGCGTTTTGCGGCTCGGTGTCCACCAGGGCTTGAGCAAGAAAGGCAGGATCTGTTTTTTCCGGGCGGGCCAGCATCAGGTAGGCCTTGAGTTGCGTGTAGGCAGATTGCGCGCGCTTGGCACGCTCGGGGCTGTCCGGTGGCAGCTTGACCAGGGCGTTGAGCTGGGCCTTGAGGGTGGCCGCCGCCGGGTCGCGCAACAGGCGCTGGTTGGCCTCGACGTAACGCGGCCATAGCGTGGCCAGCAGTGCGTCGTTCTGGTTCAGGCCGAAACGCTGGTACCACGGCGTGCCGTGGGTGGCGCGGTAATCCAGGCGGCCCAGTTCGCGAGTCAGTTCGTTGAGCGCGCTCAGTTGGGCGTCGCCGGGGGTGGCTTGCTGCAGCGTCGTCAGCGACGTTTGTAGATGGTTGATCTGCACGCGATTGCTGAGGAACGACAGCAGCAGGCCGGCGCCCCACAGCAGGGCTACGGTCAACGCCAAGCCATAAGCGACGCGCGGGGCGCTCCAGCCCAGACGGCGGCTTGGTTGTTTGGGTTCGCCGAGCACGCCTTGCCAGGCCGGGTCCATGGGCCAGAAGTGCTCGTTTTCGTCTTGCGTCGTAGCGGACAACGGCAGGCTGAACCACAGACCGCGCAACGGCACGCTTTGACGGGAGCCGCCGAACCAAGGCGTCAATGTCTGGCGCCAACGAACCACACCTTCAACCTCCAGGTCCCGCGCCAGACGCACCAGGAAGTCATGCGCCATGGCCTTGTTCATCTGCGCCCAACCCTCTTGGCGCATGGGGCCGAGCAGACCGTACAGCGACGTTTCGAGGTCTGCTGCGGTGAGGCGTGACGGCAGCGCGCAACCCACCGCCTGACTCGGACGCTTGTCCTGCACCCAGTGACTGGCGCGGACCTGCCAAAGGTGCAGCGGCAACGACCAACCCAGCGTGCGCGCCAATGCTTGCAGGTGCCGCGCGCCGCTGCCCATGACTTTACTGTCGGCGCATTGAGCGGTATCCAGCGCCCAGACCACCCCGTCGAGGGCACGCCAGCGGGTCAGGCGGCAACAGTGCTCGAGCACCGAGTCGTCCAGTTCCTTCTGCACACTGCCGCCCCAGATCAGTACGATGCCCTCGTCTTCCAGCCAGTGGTCCTCAGTCAGGCCGGGGGCGATGGCCTTGATCTGCTCGGGCTCTCCAACGATGAGCAGCAAGCGGATCTTGTGGCGCCAGAAACGACCATGACTTTCGCGTAACGCCTCATCCATGGCCGGTTTGTCTTTACCGGAATCGTTTTTCACGGGCTGCGAAGCCGGCAGCCATGGCCCGATTATCAGCTGGCGCATACCGTTAAGCATCGTCTGCCAGGTCAACAGCGCCATGATGAACAACAACGCCCAAAACAATGCGGCCTTGAGCAATACATCCAGCATCCAGGCACGAGTGACAGGCCCTGGCTCCATCCACAACCACCAGACCGCAACCCCTGCGGCGATCAGCACCGCCAGGAACACAGCCAGCAATAAGGTCGTACGCCAGGCAGAGACTTTCAGGGATTCAGATTGTTGAGTCATCGGGTTCCATAACTCCAAGCACAAATGTGTAATTAGGATCGCTTGCCACCCAGGCACAGGGCACTCGCTGCAATTCGCAGCAGGTGGCAGCCAGGGTTTGAACGACCATGCCTTCCAGACCGCCCAAGGCACCAAAGTTGGCGTCTAGCAGGTGCTGCCCGGTGTTCCAGTCAAGGGGCGCATCGGCCTGGGAGAACGAGACACAAACAGACGGAGGTGAGGTTAATTTGCTCTGTTGCAGCGCGCGCTCTGCCACCGTCGGGAGCTGTTCGGTGTCCGCATCGAACCATTCGCCGCGAGTGAAACCGACTCCACCTTGGGGACCGAGCAGCCACAGCAGCGCGGCCTCTCCCGCCGGCAAATGACTGCCTTGTCCGGGCGACCAGGATTGGCAGCCGGCACAGAGAATCCGCGCATCCGCGGGGGCGCCATGCAGTCGGTCGATGATCGAATCGAGACTGAAGATGCCCTCCCAGGACTCGGGCTTCTCGGGCAATTCAATCTGGGGAAAGGACTTCGTCATCTGCTCGGCGAAGGCTCGCCAGGCGGACAGGGAGCCTTGCCAGTAGCATGCCAGTGGTTGTAACCCGCAAGGGTCAGGCCGCTGCGCCTGCCACTGTAGAACCAGCAGCTTCGCCAGTTGACGCTCGCGCTCGACGAGATCATCGCCGAAGACCTGAAGCAGTTTGAGCGTTGCTCCGCCTGGCGTACTTTGAGGCGTGGGGGGACGGTGGTCCGCACTGAACAGGGCTTGTCTTTGGAGCGGATTGGTACAGGCTGGCCCCACCAATACCGTGTCGATCAGCGCTACCTTCTGGCGATGGTGTTCCCACCAGCCTTGCTGTACCTGATTCGCGTTTTTTTCATAGTATCGCGCGCTATGCCAATCGAGGCAGTAGACAAGTATGCGTACTAGAAATGCCAGTAGCCATAGTGCCGACAGAGCTCCAAAAAGAATAAACTGTAAAAACCTGGGTAGGTTCATCGGCAGGTCGACAGCCTCTATCCATATAAGCCGTGTCAGTACAAGCAGTGCAGCACCAACGGCAAACCAGCGCAAATAACGGGCTTCGCGCGGCTCCGGATAGGGGTTGAATTTGGGGGCTGGCTTCATTTGAGTACCTGGCTATGGGGTATGGAACTGACTTGGGTGCAGCTATCAATGCACCGATCAATCAAAGCGTTCATTGGCTTGCCTCCGGCCATTCGGCGCAGATTATTTTGGGCATGTCTGGGGCTCCGGCAATCGCAGCGGGGTCTTGATCGGGTATTCGGGGCTGCCGTAGGCGTAGCAGGAGGTGGTGACCTGCAGCTCATCGCAGGGCAGGAAGTGCACGGTGAGGCCGCAGACTTTTTGACCGGTGTAGTCGGGGATGGGGACTACTTGGGTGTGTTGGCGTTTTTGTGCAACGATTTTGTCAAGCCATGCGTCGTACTTGGCCTCATCGGAGAGACCAGGATTGTCATACGAATAGGCAACGCCCGTTTCCCAATCGATCCTCACTGTCATCCCCGGCTGCCAGCGAGAAGGCGCGATGTAACAACACCCTCCCCCTCCCCCTTGGTAGGGACCGATAATGTCCAGGCCCGAACGGCCATTGACGCTGAAATGATTGATAGCCCAATGGGTGTGGTTGATGCCTTCGAGGGTGCTGGCATGGACGTTTTCTGTCAGCACCATTACGGCGAGTCCGCACAGGGCGCCGAGCAGCGAGCGCCCCGTGAGCATTGAGCCGGGTGCTAGTGCGGGGCAGCGACGAATCAATTCAGACCAGCGCATCGTTCACCTCCCCACCATTGGCGTCATAGGCATCCCAGATCGCGTCGATGGCGCGATGGACATCAGCGAGGCGTTCGGCATCCATCACCGGTGGCGTTGAACGAACAGACTCGGACGTGGGAACGGTCTTGCCTGCCGCCAGTTGAACGGCACCCTCTTCTCCATACAGCGCCAGATCCCGACGGCCGAGGTCACCGAAGAACACCATGCGTTCCTGGAAATAGTGGCCCCAGGGCTCACGTCCAAGCGAATAGAGAAACCAGGCCCGGGAGTCGTGGACCTGATCGTCGAACAGGGCGCGTAGCAGGCCCTCGGGCTGCGCGGCGTTGAGGTGTTCAGCCACATGCCCGCGGGTATGTTCGTCGCGGTGGTTGCCCCAGTCGCTGGGGGCCGGGAACAACCGGCTGACCAAGGCTCGCCCCGCAGCCTTCATGCGCTGATGCTCGGCAAGAATAACTTCATAGGCCTGATAGGGTTGCTGACCCAGCGCCAGCAGGACCACGCGCCGGGCGATGGTGCGCGGCGATCCGGGGCTCCGGTATGCCGCGGCGAACTCCTCGGCGGCTTCGCGCAACTGGGTTTTCGCCATGTCGGCATCGAAGTCCTTGACCCCGGGTTCAAACGGCGTTTTTGCTACATCCTCCCGGCGTTCGCGGTTGTGTTGTAGCTTGCGCCGGTCTTCGACTTCTTTCTGCTTGGCGTCGCGCTTGTCCTCGGCGTCCTTGCGCTCTTGCGGGTCGGCTTCTTTGTCGCTGGCCTCGCGGTAGAAGTCGGTGCCGATCAGGCTGCCGAACCCATAGCGGTCGATGCGCCAGGCGGTGATCCAGCCCAATTGGGCTTGCAGGGCCTGCTCCAGGCTGTCGCTGGCGAGGAGTGGTTCGTAGTGTTCGATTTGTTGGAGGGTAAGCGGGGCCAGTGCGGGCTCGAGGCCCAGAGTCACTTGTCGCCAAGCGTTGAAGCGAGTCACAAGATGTGGAGATACACCGAACTCTACCTCAACATCAGACTCCATTGATCGCCAACGCTCATGGCTCATCTGTACTGGCAAGGAAGGTGGTGGCACTTTTAAGGGGGCGCCATGGCTAAAAGCATCGGCATACAGATCATGCAAGGCAATCTGGGACAGCAGCAGACGGTCATCTCTTCCAATCGCCTTCCCCTGATCCCCTGGCGGATACCCCCCACCCTGATCCGAATGCACCCCCGGGTAGATCACTTCAACACTGTTGGCCGGGTAGCCCCCCTGCGCACGGCGAATCGACTCCAACGGAAAACACAACCGCTGCTCATGACTGGCCACCAAGTGCAAACAACGCTTGACCAGGTTGGCGGGCAACTGCTGATTGCCATCGGCCCAGCTCATATGCCCGTTCGCCCCCGGGATGATATCGGCAAGACCCACCGAGGCCACGGTGTCCAACAGCCCGAGGTACTCCACGCTCACCGGCAAGTGCAGGTCGAGCAGTCTCAGGCTCTGCGTGGCCCGGGCCAACAGTTGGTTCAGCGCACTGACAAACGCTCGCGCCGCCGTCGCACCGCGGGAAAATCCGTACACATAAAGCTTGAGCCCCAGCAGCTTGACCTGCCCGGGCTGGTGCTGCTGCAGGGCGATGCGCAACGGCCGGGTCAGGGCGGAGAACTGTTTGTAAAACTCACGAAGGCGGTTGCCGGAACCGGTCGCCCACTCCAGCCCAGGCAGGCTGCCCATGGCCTGGACCGCCGCCAGCAAACTGGTGTTGTCCAGCCGCGGCTGACCCAGCGTACGGCGCAGGGCGTCGAGGATCATCATCAGCGCCCAGTTGATGCGTTCCTCGCCATAGCTGGCGAGCGCCAGGCCCATCCAGTAGTAGTCCAGATCACCGACTTCGGTAAAGGGCGTGCCGACGCCGGGCATGTAGTACTTGAAAAACTGGCCATTGCCGGTGCCTGGTGCGTCGGTCAGGCCGCGGGCGATGCTGGAGCCGTGGGTGGTGCCGCCGGCATGGCCGTCGCCAATGCTGGCGCGGAACAGGCGAGCGACGTTGGTCGGATGTTTGGGATTGGACAGGTACAGGTCGTTGTTGAGGTTATTGCCGGTGCCGTCGAAAAACAGGCTGATGTGCACGGTCTTGCAGCAGGGTGGCAACACCCGGCGACCGGCCGCGATGCTCAAGGCGTCGTGGTAGTCATGCTCCTGACTGTTCTGGCGATGCTGATTCTGATGAACCTGCGCGGCCCGGGTTGGCAAGCGGCCCTGCAACGGGAACTGCGGCGGGTACCAAACGGGGGCGTGTTTCACTTCGGACATGACGAGGGCTCCGGCAATTGCAGCGGGGTCTTGATCGGGTACTCGGGGCTGCCGTAGGCGTAGCAGGAGGTGGTGACCTGCAGCTCATCGCAGGGCAGGAAGTGCACGGTGAGGCCGCAGACTTTCTGGCCGGTGTAGTCGGGAACGGCTACTTCTTTGCTGTGCCGACGCTTCTGCGCCTCCACTTTGTCAAGCCATGCGTCGTATTTGGCTTCATTGGCAAACCCAGGAAATTCATCTGCGAGGTCACTCACCCCACTCGCTCCAGTTTCCCACTCGACCCGCACGGTCATCCCCGGCTGCCAGCGCGAAGGGGCGATGTAACAACACCCCCCCCTCCGCCTTGGTAGGGACCGATGATGTCCAGGCCAGAACGGCCATTGACGCTGAAATGATTGATAGCCCAATGGGTGTGGTTGATGCCTTCGAGGGTGCTGGCATGGACGTTTTCTGTCAGCACCATTACGGCGAGTCCGCACAGGGCGCCGAGCAGCGGGCGCCCCGTGAGCATTGAGCCGAGTGCTAGTGCGGGGCAGCGACGAATCAATTCAGACCAGCGCATCGTTCACCTCCCCACCATTGGCGTCATAGGCATCCCAGATCGCGTCGATGGCACGATGAACTTCAGCGAGGCGCTCGGCGTCCATCACCGGTGGCGTTGAACGAACGGACTCGGACGCGGGTACGGTCTTGCCCCCCGCCAGTTGAACGGCACCCTCTTCTCCATACAGCGCCAGATCCCGACGGCCGAGGTCACCGAAGAACACCATGCGTTCCTGGAAATAGTGGCCCCAGGGCTCACGTCCAAGCGAATAGAGAAACCAGGCCCGGGAGTCGTGGACCTGATCGTCGAACAGGGCGCGTAGCAGGCCCTCGGGCTGCGCGGCGTTGAGGTGTTCAGCCACATGCCCGCGGGTATGTTCGTCGCGGTGGTTGCCCCAGTCGCTGGGGGCCGGGAACAACCGGCTGACCAAGGCTCGCCCCGCAGCCTTCATGCGCTGATGCTCGGCAAGAATAACTTCATAGGCCTGATAGGGTTGCTGACCGAGCCTCAGCAGGGCCACGCGCCGGGCGATGGTGCGCAGCGATCCGGGGCTCCGGTAGGCTGCGGCGAACTCCTCGGCGGCTTCGCGCAACTGGGTTTGCGCCATGTCGGCATCGAAGTCCTTGACCCCGGGTTCAAACGGCGTTTTTGCTACATCCTCCCGGCGTTCGCGGCTGTGTTGTAGCTTGCGCCGGTCCTCGACTTTTTTCTGCTCGGCGTCGCGATTGTTCTCGGAGTCCTTGCGCACTTGCGGGTCGGCTTCTTTGTCGCTGGCCTCGCGGTAGAAGTCGGTGTCGATCAGGCTGGCGAAGCCATAGCGGTCGATGCGCCAGGCGGTGATCCACCCCAACTGGGCTTGCAGGGCCTGCTCCAGGCTGTCGCTGGCGAGGAGTGGTTCGTAGTGTTCGATTTGTTGGAGGGTAAGCGGGGGCAGTGCGGGCTCGAGGCCCAGAGTCACTTGTCGCCAGGCGTTGAAGCGGTTGACTAGAGTTGGCGTAATAGCGAATTCGGCCTCTGCCTCCAGATCCATCACTCGCCAATATTCACGGCTCATTGAAGCCGACAAGGCCGCTTTGGGTACTTTCAGCGGGGCGCCATGGGCAAAGGCGTCGGCATACAGATCATGCAAGGCAATCTGGGACAGCAGCAGACGGTCATCTCTTCCAATCGCCTTCCCCTGATCTCCAGGCGGATACCCTCCACCCTGATCCGAATGCACCCCCGGGTAGATCACTTCAACACTGTTGGCCGGGTAGCCCCCCTGCGCACGGCGAATCGACTCCAACGGAAAACACAATCGCTGCTCATGACTGGCCACCAGGTGCAAACAGCGCTTGACCAGGTTGGCGGGCAACTGCTGATTGCCATCGGCCCAGCTCATATGGCCGTTCGCCCCCGGGACGATATCGGCAAGCCCCACCGAGGCCACGGTGTCCAACAGTCCGAGGTATTCCACGCTCACCGGCAAGTGCAGGTCGAGCAGTCTCAGGCTCTGCGTAGCCCGGGCCAACAGTTGGTTCAGCGCACTGACAAACGCTCGCGCCGCCGCGGCACCGCGGGAAAATCCGTACACATAAAGCTTGAGCCCCAGCAGCTTGACCTGCCCGGGCTGGTGCTGCTGCAGGGCGATACGCAACGGCCGAGTCAGGGCGGAGAACTGTTTGTAAAACTCACGAAGGCGGTTGCCGGAACCGGTCGCCCACTCCAGCCCCGGCAGGCTGCCCATGGCCTGGACCGCCGCCAGCAAACTGGTGTTGTCCAGCCGCGGCTGACCCAGCGTACGGCGCAGGGCGTCGAGGATCATCATCAGCGCCCAGTTGATGCGTTCCTCGCCATAGCTGGCGAGCGCCAGGCCCATCCAGTAGTAGTCCAGATCACCGACTTCGGTAAAGGGCGTGCCGACGCCGGGCATGTAGTACTTGAAAAACTGGCCATTGCCGGTGCCTGGTGCGTCGGTCAGGCCGCGGGCGATGCTGGAGCCGTGGGTGGTGCCGCCGGCATGGCCGTCGCCAATGCTGGCGCGGAACAGGCGAGCGACGTTGGTCGGATGTTTGGGATTGGACAGGTACAGGTCGTTGTTGAGGTTATTGCCGGTGCCGTCGAAAAACAGGCTGATGTGCACGGTCTTGCAGCAGGGTGGCAACACCCGGCGACCGGCCGCGATGCTCAAGGCGTCGTGGTAGTCATGCTCCTGACTGTTCTGGCGATGCTGATTCTGATGAACCTGCGCGGCCCGGGTTGGCAAGCGGCCCTGCAACGGGAACTGCGGCGGGTACCAAACGGGGGCGTGTTTCACTTCGGACATGACGAGGGCTCCGGCAATTGCAGCGGGGTCTTGATCGGGTACTCGGGGCTGCCGTAGGCGTAGCAGGAGGTGGTGACCTGCAGCTCATCGCAGGGCAGGAAGTGCACGGTGAGGCCGCAGACTTTCTGGCCGGTGTAGTCGGGAACAGGAACCTTCTTGCTGTGCCGACGTTTCTGAGCCTCGATTTTGTCAACCCAAGCCAGATACTTGGGCCAATCACCAAAGCCGGGGTACCCCGCCGTGCTACCAGCTCCTGTTTCCCAGTCGACCCGTACTGTCATCCCCGGCTGCCAACGCGAAGGCGCGATGTAACAACATCCCCCACCCCCGCCTTGGTACGGACCAATGGCATCCAGACCCGAGCGGCCATTAACGCTGAACTGGTTGATGGCCCAATGGGTGTGATTGATGGCTTCGAGCGTGCTGGCCTGGGTGCTTTGAGCAAACAAAGCACCGATCAGAACGCAAAAGGTTGTCCCCCAATGACTAGCGACTGATGATTTAGGCATAGGCTTCATTTCGCGGGTTTCCACGGTGACTCCACTCCTGTGGTTCGCACCTTTTCAAGAACAAAGGCTTCTCGCTGAGACTCAGATAGCAACCCGGCTTCAGTTGCCTCGATCATGGCCACGTAGCAAGCGCGGAAACGACGTTCGGCGCCCCACTCCAAAGGAAAGGCATCCCTCAGTCGTTTCACGACCAAAGTGGCATCGCTGACACACCCAAGGATGTCCAATTGATCGTCACTGAGTTCGATGAGGCTGAAACACTCGGGCCTTTCCGGCGGTTGGCTGCTCCCCAGGAGGCGCTGCGGTGAGCCATCGCGATCGAGCCAGCTCCAGAACACCGCCGGGGCCAGCAGGAGTTGCTGTTGGGCAGGTTCAAGCACGTGGCTGAACAGCAACGGAAATACCCGCGGATCGTAGTAACGCAGCAGTCCCGGGTAGCCGCCGTTGACGGCTTCCAGGCAGCGCCCCAGGCACTCGGCCAAGTGCTGGAAAGGCCAATGGGAGGCCAGCACCAACAGTTGTGAACCTCCATGCAACGCCTGCATCAAGCCGATCAGCCATTGCCGCTGCAGGGGCTGCGCCAGGTCGATGCGCACCAGCAGCGGAGCCAGTTCGTCGGCACCGGCCTCCGGTAACCCGATGAACAATGAATGCCATGGGATCGCCGGTTCGACACTGAGCACGCTGGGCAGCCACGGGGTGGCGCTGCCTGCCTGGTCGATGATGACGTCCAGGCAGCTGATGGAGGCCTTAGCGCAGGAGACTTCCAGCAGTTCCAGCCATTTTGTGTGAGCAACAACCGTCATCCTCGTGCCTCCCTGAGAACGAAACCCTGAGCACTCGCCTGAGCCTTCTTCAGGCACTCCTTGCACACCGAGCCTGGCAGTTCAGGCAAAGGAAACGCTTCGCCGACAGGCGGACTGAAAATGCATCGCCCGTAGAAGTCGATCACCTCTGGACTGAGGAATTGGATCCTGCCCTGCGGGGTAATCCGGATACAGCCTTCGCCGGAGCCCAGGGTGATGCCATTTCTGGCCGTCAGTTGCAGATGGCCCTGCACCGATTGCACGGTGATGTCCTGTTGGGTAATCAGGTTCATCAGGTCGCCGTGGGATTCGATTTCCAGCGGTCCCTTGCCTGACACCAGGCGCATGCCTTCCTGCTGGGCCAGCAGGGAAATGCCTTGATTGGCGTGGGCAGACAAGCGTTGAGCAGCGGCCAGATTGATCTCGTTGTTGCTTTGCAGATAAAACGAATCACCGCTTTTCAACAGCGCACTGGCGGGTGTCACTGCGCTGATGCCGTTAGGCGCGCTGAGTAGAATCGCCGGGGCTTTGAGACCTTGTGTGTCGGCTTGCAATTGCTGCAGACCCTCGATACCCGGCTGACGGCTGTGGTGGGCCTGGGCGATGGTTTGCCAGTCGGCAATTTGCTGTTTCGCCCCTTCGATAAGGTTGGATGCACGCGCCATATCCAGCACCGGCCCCTGCGCCTTGGCCTGCGCATCGGCACTGATGAAGACGCCTTTGCCGCCTCTTATGACGCCCCAATCATCGGTGCGCAGCTCAAACCCTTCCCCGCGCTTCTTGCGCTGGCCATCCACCAGATGCCCCAGATTCAACTGGCTCTTGCCGCCATACTCGGTACTGAGCTTGACGTGCTCCTGCCCCCGCGTGTCGTCCAGGCGCAACTTGTTGTTGGCCGGCGTGCGCAGCACGTTGCGGTGGTCGTTGCGCTGGGTCACCAGGTCCGGGTGCTGGTCGTCGTGCAGGGCGTGGGCGATGTAGGGGCGGTCCGGGTCGCCCTGCTCGAAGGCGATGGCCACTTCGGTGCCGGCGATCAGCGGCAGGTGCAGGCCGTAGGTGTCGCCGGCGTAGGCGCGGGCCTGGCGCAGCCATTTGCTTTCGCGGCCGGCGGGCCAGGTGTCGCGGTCGA
>NZ_JAHBDI010000045.1:0-22160 GCF_019956275.1 Pseudomonas sp. GL-RE-26 | reverse complement strand
TACCTGGCCGAGCTTCATGCCTCAGCCCCGCACTATGTCCTGCCTCATCGGCGAGAGGAGCGTATTTATCCTCGCGCCATCCGGCTCAAATCACCGAAGTATCCGATCAGAAATAAAAATGCCAGTCAGCTTAACTGACTGGCATTACCCTTGAAGGGCCTCTTTACTATTGCGTCACAACTTAGTCCGGCTTGCCATCAACGACACCAGCGGTGTTGTCCAGCAGGCTCTTGGTCGCTGTTTGCAGGAACGCTTCGAGCTTGAGTTTCAACTCGGCGGTACGCGGCGCATCAGCAATGATTTCGGCGTGAGGGTTGGCACCCAATTCATACTGATACAACTTCGGCGCCATGTCCTTGTCCTTCGGCAGGACCAGAATCTGGTCTGCGGTGAGGATGGCCGTGGTCTGCTCGCTGCCCGACGGCTTGATCACACCAATACCGGCGTCGCCTTCCGGCAGGTTGAGCAGGTCGCGTCCCCAGCACTGATGACGCACTTCGCCACCGATGCGGCCCATGATGGTCGGCACGATGTCGATCTGAGTGCCCACAGTGTGGTCACGCTGGCCGAATTTTTCCTGGATGCCCGGCGCGATCATCAGCATCGGCACGTTGAAGCGACCCAGGTCCATTTCGGTGATCTGCTGTTCGTTACCAAAACCGTGGTCACCGACGATGACAAACAGGGTTTCCTTGAAGTAAGGCTCCTTGCGGGCCTTTTCAAAGAACTGGCCCAGCGCCCAGTCCGCGTAACGCATGGCGGTCAGGTGTTCGTTCAGGCTGCCACGATCGGTCACGCGCTCGACCGGCAATGGCGTCGGCAAGGCGTAAGGCGTGTGGTTGGACAGGGTTTGCAGCAAGGCATAGAACGGCTTGCCGTTTTCCCGCGCCTTGAGCTCGACCAGGCCACGGTCGAACATGTCCTGGTCGGACACGCCCCAGGTCGGATCAGAGAACACCGGATTCACGAAATCGTTACGACCGATGAAGTTGGTCATGCCCTGGTTGCTGAAGAAACCCGACTGGTTGTCCCAGGCGAAATCGCCGTTGTAGACATACACGTCGTCGAAGTCACGGGTGCTGAGCAACTGCGGCAGACCGGACAGCTTGTGGCTGCCTTCCGGGGTCTGCATCAGGTATTCGAAACCCGGCAGGTTCGGGAAGCAGGCCATGGTGGCGAACATGCCCTGGTGGGTATGGGTGCCGTTGGAGAAGAAGCGGTCGAACAGCAAGCCTTCCTTCGACAGTTTGTCGAGGTACGGCGTGATGTTGCCCGGCCCACCCAGCGCCCCCACCGAGTGACCGGCCATGCTTTCCATCAGGATCACGACGACGTTCTTGATCGGCAGGGTCTTGTCGGCTGGCGGGGTGTAATCGCGACGTACCGCCGCGGTGTCGGCATCCACCAGTTTTTCGGCCGGCAGCACCAGCATGTCACGCACCACTTGCTGGGCTTGTGGCTGTGGCAGGGTCGCCTTCCAGATATTGTCGCGTTCTTCGGACATCCGGCTCTTGGCTGCGGCTACCAGCGACAGCGTGCCGTTGAGGCCCAACTGGTTGGCGAAATTCGAGTCGGTGGTATAGACGTCACCCCAACGCAGCGGCGGGCCCTGACGCAGGGTGCCACGGGCGGCGACTACGCAAACCAGCAGGCACACCACAAACACCGCGATACGCGCGTACCACGGCGCAACCTGGCGTGTGCCGATGCTGCCGCCACTGAACGGGCCACGAGGACGGGTCGCACGGTCGGCGCCCTTGAATGCCAGGCTCAGGATCCAGGTGCCCACAGCCCATGCCAGCAGGTAACGGACCACCGGGAAACCGTACCAGAGCATGCTCATCACGGTTTTCGGATCTTCCTTGACGTACTGGAAGACCAGGCCGTTGAGGCGTTGGTGGAATTCACGATAGAAGTCCATCTCCATCAGGCCCAGGAACAGCGCAATGCTGGAGACCACCGTCAGCCAGAGACGGAACAGCCCGCGTGCCGCCATGGCCCGGGCGCTGAACAGTGCCAGCAGCAACGGAATGCTGAGATAGACCACCAGGCGCAGGTCGAAACGCAGACCGTTGGCGAATGCCTCGAGGAAGGTCGAGGCCGGCGTGTCGAGGATCATCGAGCGGTTGTAAACCAGCAGCGCGACGCGCAGCAGGCTGAACATGACCATCATGACCAGGGCACACAACAGCGTGTAGGACAGATGCGATTTGACGGTCGGTTGCAGCAGGCGACTAGAAGCTCGCTGCTGATTCAGGGCGTCCGGGATTGCCATGTCGTTTTAGGACCCATTGGAAGTTGAAGTTTCAAAAATACAGCTGCGCCTTGCCCTCTTTTCGGCCCGTACCAGGCCTGGGGGTTTGCGCGGTGCGCAAATGTTGCACGATCAACGGCAGCATTGCCATTGATAACTACCCTCATCCCGACTCTTTCATCCTGCATCCAGCAATACGCAACGCGTGACGGGAGAGCCGGCGAATTGTCTTGGAGACTTGGTGAAAATTTCGTGCAACGCATATCCGGAAACAAATTAAAGCCTGCGCACCGTTCAAAAACGCAAACGCCCCGATCGAGTCGGGGCGTTATGAAGTCATCTCAAAAGAGCGACACAGTTACTTCTCGGCGCGTTCCTTGAGGGCTTTCAAGGTATTGAACGGGGCATCCACCACGAACTTGTTGGCCACCATCGACGGCACGCTGCCGCCCGGCTCGGTGTGCACCTGATAGGTCACTTCGATCTGGTCGCCCTTGGGTACGAACTTCCAGAAACCGTCGACCTTGGCGACCCGGACGAAGCCTTTTTCTTCAGGAATGTATTTCGGTACGCCTTCGAGCTTGCGGGTCAGGCTGCCATCGGCGCCTTCGATGGTGGTGACGTGCAACACCGAATCTCGGGGAGTAACCGGCCACGGGGTGTTGAACTGAGTGTAGGTCCAGCTCTGGTCACCTTCGTGCTTGAGCAGCTTCTGGGTTTTGCATTCGTGAATCCAGGCGCAGGCTCCAGGCACGTCTTCCTGCAACGCACGCAGCTTGGCCATGGTGGTCTTCATCAGCGTGACGCCCTGATAGGCCTTGTAGTCGGAGCCGGCCACTTCACTCAGGGAGATCTTGATGCCGTCTTCGTCTTTCTTGACTTTCCAGTCTTCGGCCTGGGCCGTCGAGGTAGCCAGCACAACCGTCAAACCACACAGCACAGCCATACGATGCAGCGAACCCATAATTTTATTCCTTATTGTTGAAGTTCCGTTCGTTGGGCTTGCACCTCCGATCACCTTCAGGTTTTTCGGAGGTGATCGGAGGTGCAAGCCCACACATCACGCCGCCGTCATTTGCTCCCACCAGCCAATCAGCCGAATGGCTTCTTCGCTGCTGCTTCCGCACACCTCGGGGTCGGCCTCGAAGGCAGAACACACCGCCGGCCGTTCCGGCTGGCCGAAAATACTGCACAGGTTATCGGAGGAAAGTTGCAGGCAACGCTGCCCCGCGGCCTTGCCATTGGGCATACCGGGAATCGGTGAACTGATGGAAGGGGCTATGCAACAAGCGCCACAGCCCTCACGGCATTTCATGACGACAAGCTCCTCGCGACGAGCGATGTGTTAAAGGACGGGGCACAGAGTACCCGCTAAAACAGTTGTTTTAAATTACCTGCGAGCGGGTTTTTCAACTCAACCGAGCATGACCGAGCAGTCTCCGACAAAGCGTCTGGTCTGCGGTTCGCGGATCGGGATGAAGTTACTGCTTGAACTCGAAATCCAGTGCCGCACCTTCGACCTCGCGGCGCTCTTCATTTCGCAGTTGCAGCTGCATTTCATTGCTGATCAGCCGGCCGTTGAGCTGGAACTGGCTGCTATCGCTTTTGTCACCGAACATCTGGGGTAACAACGGCTCGCGCCTGACCAACGGCACCGTTCCGACCGGCTTCAGTTCCTGAACCATATCCTTGGGCAAGCTCAGGTCCAGCCTGGCAGATGGAAGCTCGGCCTTTACCACCTCGCTGGCCGGTTTCGATTTGGAGGCAATGGGCGGATGTTTTTTCACGGGCGCAGCCTGCTTACTGATCGCCGAGGCTTTTTTCGCAGGTGCGGCTTCTATCGGTGCGACATGGAAACTGCCGGTGGTCCGCTGATCCTGTTCGGTAGCGGCCACGACGGATGCCGGCTGAATACTCGCAATCAGGCAGAGCAAAAGCCAGGCGGCAGGAAAAGTCGGTTTCATGTATCCCACGGTGGGTGCAAACGGCAGAGATGCATATGCTCGCCTGTTGCAGCCCACAAGACAAGCGCAGTAGCAGCCCGTTACAAACCGCCAGCCATCTCCTGGCAGATTTGGGTGGCCAGCATGCCCAGGGTCATCAATGCGCGCTCGGCTTCACGGTTCCACGGGATGCCGCAGTTGAGCCGGATGCAGTGATTGAATTGCTCGGTATTACTGAAGATCAGTCCCGGCGCGATACTGATGCCCTGCTGCAATGCCCGCACGTGCAACTCTTGCGTGTTGACCCGCCCCGGCAGACTGACCCACAGAATGAAGCCGCCGGTAGGCCGGGTCATCTGCGTGCCTTCAGGGAAATACTGCTGCACGGCCAGCTGGAAGGCACTGAGGTTTTTCCGGTACTCCTGACGGATGAAGCGCAAATGCCGGTCATACCCGCCATTTTCCAGGTAAGCGGCAATGCCCATCTGGGTCACGCTGCACGCGGAATGCGTGCTGAAGGTCTGCAAGCGCTGGATCTCCTGCTGATACTTGCCGGCAATCATCCAGCCGATCCGCACGCCAGGCGACAGGGTTTTAGAGAAGCTTGAGCAATAGATCACCCGGTCCAGCCGATCGTAGGCCTTGAGGGACTTGGTGCGCCCCTGCTCGAACATCAGCTCACCGTAGATATCGTCTTCGACAATCTGGATATCGAAGTCCGACGCCAGGCGCAGCAATTGTTTCTGTCGCTCCTCTGGCATGGTACCGCCCAATGGATTGCTCAGACGGGTGGTCAACACCAACGCCTTGATCGACCATTGGTTGGCCGCCAGTTGCAGGGCTTCCAGGCTCATGCCCGTGGCAGGATCGCTGGGGATCTCGATAACCTTGAGGCCTAACAGATCGGCCAGTTGCAGCAACCCGTAATAGGTCGGCGACTCGGCCGCGATCAGATCGCCCGGACGGGTCAGCACACGCAAGGACATCTGCAGCGCATCGACGCAGCCGTGGGTGATCACCACTTCCGACGGATCGACCACCACGCCGGCATCGCGCATGCGGATCGCCACCTGTCGGCGCAACGGTTCGAAACCGGGGCTGAACATGTAGCTGAAGGCCCGCGGGCTATGGAAACGGGTGACCTTGGCCAATTGCTGATGCAGTGCCCGCACCGGCAAATAGTCGACACTCGGCACCGCAGCGCCCAGCGGAAAGACACCTTCACGACGGGATTCGACCAGGACTTGCTGAATGATGCTGCTGCGGGTGACCAGGCCGGGGCGCTCGACCCGGGCGATGTCCGGCGTCGGCGCGGTGAGTGCCGGCGTCTGGTGCACGTAGTAACCCGACTGCGGCCGGGCGCGGATCAGCCCCTGATCTTCGAGATTGGCATACGCCTGCAACACCGTCGCATGGCTGACATTGAGCTGCGAGCTCATCTTGCGCACCGAAGGCACGCGCTCTCCCGGTTGATAGACCCCACGGCGGATGTCTTCGGCCAGTTGTTGAGCAATACGTTGATAGAGCAAAAGATTGGTCATGACGCAGCACTCGATTTCACGGGCATTTTATTCTTGTGTGAAACAATACCGGAACAGTTTAGAAGTGTACGGGGACAGTTGCCACAATAGTCGACCGTACAGTGCGGTGTCAGCAAAATCTGTACTGTTTTGTGCGGTGATCGGCAGGCAAAAAAAACCCGGCGCTGCATGGCAGGCCGGGCTTTCCAGCGACGCAACCCTTAGCGGGCAGCGCCGAGCTGGCCCTTTTCGTCGGAAAACACAATTTCCACCCGACGATTCTGCGCACGGCCCCGTTCCGACGCATTCGCGTCCACCGGATACTCGTCGCCATAACCCTCGACCTGGATGCGCTTGTCGTCGATGCCCAGGTCCATCAGCACGTCAGCCACCGATTGTGCGCGGTCGCGGGACAGCTTGAGGTTTTCCTGCTTGCCCCCGGTACTGTCCGTATAACCTTCGATCCGCACCACACGCTTGGGGTTGAGTTGCAAGAACTGCACGATCTTCAACACCACACGGTTGGCCGACGGTTTCAATTCCGCTTCGCCCGTGTCGAACAGCATGTCGCCCAAGGTCATTACCAGCCCGCGGTCGGTCTGGCTGGTGGTCAACGCCAGGATCTGCTCTTCGAGCCATTTGCCTTGCTGCTGCACGCTGAACAGTTTGGATTCACGCAGTGCCAGTTGCAGACGCTGCCGTTCCAGTTCGAGTTTCGCCGCTTGCTCTTCGTTGAGCACCTGATTGGTGTGCTCCCGGGCAATGGCGCTATAGCGCTGGCTCAGGTAGGCGTAATGCACCACGTCCGAACCGCTGCCCCAATAGCTGGACAGGCGATCGGCACGGGCCAGGGACTCACCGGCGCGAATCACGTCCTTGGGGGCGATTCGCAGCACATTGGAGTCTTCCTTGACCTTCTGAAAGTCGGCACCGGCCTGCTGCAATGCAGTCTCGCTGTGCTGGCTGGCGCAGCCAAAGAGGCTCGCGCAGCCTGCCAGGATCAAACCGCCGAGGGCTTTGCTCTGGAGGTTCATTCGGCATCTCCCAGTTGCTTGCGCAGGCGGGCGATGCGGGTGTTGAGCACGTTCAACTGTTCCTCGCTCTTGGCCGTCAACACCTTGGCTTCAGCCAGGCGCGCATCGAGTTCGGCCTGTTCGGCCCGCATGCGTGCGTTTTTGAAGGATTGATCGGTCATGTTGCCCTTGGCGCGGTTGAACTTGTCTTCGGCCAGTTTCATTTCCGGCACATCGTCTGCCGTGGCGCCCACGGCCTTGGCCTGTTCGAGTGCCTGTTCGGTCAGGCGAATCTGTTCATTCGGCGCAGGATCGGTTGCACAACCCGCCAGGGCGGCAAAGGCCACGGCAGCGAAAAGAAGTCGAATACTCACTGAAAATCCTTACTGTTTTGGGGTACTGACGGGTTGTTGCGGGGGGATTGGCTGTGGTTGTGAGCGTTGTGATTTCCAGCGCTCGATATTGCGCATCAGCACGGCTTCCGTCAGTCCGGACGCGGGCAATTCTGTCATCTTTTTGGCCAACTGTCCGCGCAACCACGGATCGTTGCAGGCCGAGTCATGGGAAATCGCCAGGTACAGGCCAGGCTTGTCGACCGGTTGCGAGCGAGCGACCAGATCAGCGGCCATGCCCAGTGTCTGTACAGTCGCCATGCCCGAGTAACGCCCTGCCAGTACAAACTCGACTTCGCCCAACAGCAGTTTCTGAAAGGCCTGGGTCAGGTTGGACGTGTGCGTGAGGGTCAGTTGCTGTCCGGCAAAGGTGCTGAATTGCGGGGTCAATCGGGCCTTTTCCGACACGGCACCGGGATGGCCGTGCAGGTCCTGCACTTCGTTGTAGACCAGCGTCGAGTCCTTGCGAGTCCAGACCAGATAGTCGTTTTCCAGCAAGGCTGGATGGATGTAGTCCAGCGTCTCCAGTTCGCTGACGGTCAACGTCGCGTCCGCCAGCATGTCCATGCGCCCGCTGCGCACTTCGTCCAGGGCCTGGCTGCGTTTTCCGGCATAAAGCAGTTCGACCTTGAGCCCCAACTCCCCCGCCACTTGCTGCAGCAAATCGGCGCTGGCACCGATCAAGTATTTGGGATTCTGCGGGTCTTGCCACAGGTACGGCGGCGCGTCCGGGCTGCCGGTGACCACCAGGCGTTCGCATTTGCCTGCGGCGACAGACAGCGCCGGCAATAGCGTCAATCCCAGCAAGCTCCACACAAAGCGCAGATCCATGGCTACACACTCCACTCATACCCGGTTATGCCACCAGAAAAAACACAAAAAAAAAGCCCGACCAAAAGGCCGGGCTCTTTATAAGTGAAGCAGCCGGATTAGACCAGCTTCTCCAGCTCTGGGATGGCTTCGAACAGGTCCGCCACCAGGCCGTAATCGGCCACCTGGAAGATCGGCGCTTCTTCGTCCTTGTTGATCGCAACGATCACTTTGGAGTCTTTCATGCCGGCCAGGTGCTGGATCGCGCCGGAGATACCGACGGCGATGTACAGCTGTGGAGCAACGATCTTGCCGGTCTGACCGACCTGCATGTCGTTGGGAACAAAACCTGCGTCGACCGCGGCGCGCGATGCTCCGACGGCAGCGCCCAGCTTGTCGGCCAGGGCGTACAGGTGTTTGAAGTTGTCGCCGTTCTGCATGCCGCGGCCGCCGGAAACGACGATCTTGGCAGCGGTCAGTTCCGGACGATCGGACTTGGCCAGTTCTTCGCCAACGAAGCTGGAGATGCCAGCGTCGTGGGCAGCAGCAACGGCTTCAACGGCAGCGGAGCCGCCTTCAGCGGCAACCGGGTCGAAACCGGTGGCACGCACGGTGATCACCTTGACCGCAGCGTTCGACTGAACGGTAGCGATGGCGTTACCGGCGTAGATCGGACGCTTGAAGGTGTCAGCGCTTTCTACCGAGATGATCTCGGAGATCTGGTCAACGTCCAGGGCAGCGGCAACGCGCGGCAGGATGTTTTTGCCGTTGGAAGTAGCAGCAGCCAGGATGTGGCTGTAGCCCGCAGCCCCTGCTTCCTGGGCAAGAGCTGCAACCAGAGGAGCGACGTTTTCCGGCAGCTGGTGCGCGTAGGCAGCGTTGTCAGCTACCAACACTTTGCTCACACCAGCGATTTTCGCAGCGGCTTCAGCCACGGCACCAACACCCTGGCCAGCAACCAGAACGTGGATGTCGCCACCGATTTTGGCGGCAGCAGCAACGGTGTTCAGGGTGGCAGGAGCCACAACCTTGTTGTCGTGCTCAGCGATTACCAAGATAGTCATGATTAGATTACCTTCGCTTCGTTTTTCAGTTTCTCGACCAGTTCAGCCACCGACTTGACCTTGATACCCGCGCTGCGTGCAGCCGGCGCTTCGACTTTCACGGTCTTGTTGGTGGAGGCGGTGGAAACGCCCAAAGCATCCGGAGTCAGCACTTCGAGAGGCTTCTTCTTGGCTTTCATGATGTTTGGCAGAGACGCGTAGCGCGGCTCGTTCAAACGCAGGTCGGTGGTGACGATGGCCGGCAGTTTCAGGGAAACTGTCTGCGCGCCGCCGTCGACTTCACGGGTAACAGCTACGCTGTCGCCGCTGATTTCGACTTTCGAAGCGAACGTGCCCTGACCGTAACCGCTCAATGCAGCAAGCATCTGGCCAGTCTGGTTGTTGTCGCTGTCGATGGCCTGTTTGCCAAGGATCACCAGCTGAGGCTGTTCCTTGTCGACAACAGCTTTCAACAGTTTGGCAACAGCCAGGGAAGTCAGATCTTCGGCGGACTCGACGAGGATGGCGCGGTCGGCACCCAGAGCCAGCGCGGTGCGCAGTTGCTCTTGAGCGGTAGACGGGCCTACGGAGACGACGACGATTTCAGTCGCAACACCCTTTTCTTTCAGGCGTACGGCTTCTTCCACGGCGATTTCGCAGAACGGGTTCATCGACATCTTGACGTTGGCAAGATCGACGCCGGAATTGTCCGCCTTGACGCGAACCTTGACGTTGTAATCCACAACGCGTTTGACAGCTACAAGAACCTTCATGGATTCCTCGTTACTCTCCGGTGAAAAGAAAGTCGCCTAGGCGAACCTGGCGGTTGATGCTCATCGGGCGCAAGGGCACCTCCAAAAACGCCGGCAAAGCTGTCAAGTGACCATCGCTCATGATCTGGATGACCGTTCGTCAGTGGTGACTGACGAGTCATTCAACATCGCGGCGTGTAAACTGCGTATCAAACCCGCGCAGCGCATCACTCTCTACTGCTATCGCCCTGTCTTTAGAGGTGCTCTTGAAGCCAACAGTCAGCCTACGGCGAGCGCAAAACCGCCCGTATCTTGACCGGAACGCCTATTCCGGTCAATACGCCAAAATGGCCGTTCATAAGGCGCGTGACTTTGATTTCTCTGGCTTTGAGCCAATTCAAACAAACGTTTGTATTGGACGCTGAGAGTGGTGTAGATATAATGCGCCACCAAAAGAGAAAGGTGGTCAATCGATTGTCCTCTTCCGGCGTTGCGCCGGGATTCATGGATGCGACACCCGACTTCCAAATTAGAAAAAAAACTGTTGAGCCTTGAGTAGGAGATAACCTGTGGAACGCGAATACATGGAATTCGACGTGGTCATCGTCGGTGCCGGCCCCGCTGGTCTTTCCGCCGCCTGCCGCTTGAAGCAGAAGGCCGCTGAAGCCGGTAAGGAAATCAGCGTCTGCGTGGTCGAAAAAGGCTCCGAAGTCGGTGCTCACATCCTGTCCGGCGCCGTGTTCGAACCACGGGCCCTGAACGAACTGTTCCCGAACTGGAAAGAACTCGGCGCGCCGCTGAACACCCCCGTCACCCGCGACGACATCTTCGTTCTGAAGAACGCTGAAAGCGCGCAAAAAATTCCAGACTTCTTTGTGCCCAAGACCATGCACAACGAAGGCAACTACATCATCTCCCTGGGCAACCTGTGCCGCTGGCTGGCCCAGCAGGCCGAGAACCTGGGCGTGGAAATCTACCCGGGTTTCGCCGCTCAGGAAGCGCTGATCGACGAAAACGGCGTGGTGCGCGGGATCATCACCGGCGACCTGGGCGTTGACCGCGAAGGCAACCCGAAGGAAGGCCTGTACACTCCTGGCATGGAACTGCGTGGCAAGTACACGCTGTTCGCCGAAGGTTGCCGTGGCCACATCGGCAAGCAGCTGATCAAGCGCTTCAACCTGGACACTGACGCTGATGCCCAGCACTACGGCATCGGCCTGAAAGAAATCTGGGAAGTCGACCCGGCCAAGCACCAGCCAGGCCTGGTGGTGCACACCGCCGGTTGGCCGATGGACATCATGGGCACCGAGAACACCGGTGGCTCGTTCCTCTATCACCTGGAAAACAACCAGGTGGTTGTCGGCCTGATCGTCGACCTGTCCTACAGCAACACCTACCTGTCGCCGTTCGACGAGTTCCAGCGCCTCAAGCATCACCCGGTGCTTGCTCAGTACCTGGAAGGCGGCAAGCGCATCAGCTACGGCGCACGTGCCATCTGCAAGGGCGGCCTGAACTCGCTGCCGAAAATGGTGTTCAAGGGCGGCGCGCTGATCGGTTGCGACCTCGGCACCCTGAACTTCGCCAAGATCAAAGGCAGCCACACCGCGATGAAGTCCGGCATGCTCGCCGCTGAATCCGTGGCTGACGCGCTGTTCGCCGAGAAGGACAGCAGCGAAGAGCTGACCACTTATGTGGACGCGTTCAAGAAGAGCTGGCTCTACGAAGAACTGTTCGCCAGCCGCAACTTCGGCCCGGCGATCCACAAGTTCGGCGCCATCGTCGGTGGCGGTTTCAACTGGCTCGACCAGAACATCTTCGGCGGCAAACTGCCGTTCACCCTGCACGACACCAAGCCGGATTACGCTTGCCTGAAACTGGCGGCCGACTGCAAGAAAATCGACTACCCGAAACCGGACGGCAAGATCAGCTTCGACAAATTGAGCTCGGTGTTCATCTCCGGTACCAACCACGAAGAAGAGCAACCGTGCCACCTGAAGCTGGCCGATCCGAGCATCCCGATCAGCAAGAACCTGCCGCTGTACGATGAGCCGGCACAGCGTTACTGCCCGGCTGGCGTGTATGAAGTGATCACCAAGGAAGACGGCGAGAAGCGCTTCCAGATCAACGCCCAGAACTGCGTGCACTGCAAGACCTGCGACATCAAGGACCCTGCACAGAACATCACCTGGGTGGCGCCGGAAGGTGCCGGCGGCCCGACTTACCCGAACATGTAAGCCGAACCGCGAACATCAAGGCTCCCGAAACGGGGGCCTTTTTGTTGCGTGCAATTCAGGACAAAACACTGCCCCCTGTAGGAGCGAGCCTGCTCGCGATAGCGGCCTGTCAGTCAGCTACGATGTCGGCTGATAAATCGCTATCGCGAGCAGGCTCACTCCTACAGGGTTTATCGGTATATCAGGCTGCGCGCTCGTCTCCGGGATTACGCTCAAAGTACCGCTTGTACTCGCGACTGAACTGCGACGTGCTCTGATACCCGACCCGATGCGCCACCTGCGCCACGCCCAATCCCTCGCCCAGCAACAACTGCTGCGCCCTGAGCAGACGCAATCGCTTCAAATACTGCACCGGCGACAACAAGGTGCTGCGCTTGAAATGCTCGTGAAAGGTCGACGCACTCATGTTCGCGCAACTGGCCAGGGTCTCGACGTTCAGCGGTTCGGCAAAATGCGCATGCAGATGGCTGAGGGACGCCGCGATCCGGGCGAACTGCCCCTGCTGCTCCACCAGCGCTCGCAACACATCGGCTTGCGGACCGCGCAATGCGACGAACAGCAACTCGCGCAGGCGCGCTTGCCCCATGATCTGGCATTCCAGCGGATCGTGCAGGCAACGCAGCAGCCGCTCGACACAACCACGCATGGCGTCATCGAGCACTGCCGAGGTCATGGACTCAGGTGTTTGCGCCGGAATATGCCGCCCCGGTGCCAGGCCCATCGCCAACACCAGTTCACCCAGCATCACCCGATCAATCGCGACGGAAACACCCAGCATTGGCCCGTCCGGCGCGGCAAAGGTTTCACACTCGAACGGCACCGGCAGCGCCTGAATCAGATAGTGCCCTGCCCCGTATTCAAGGGTGCGCGGCCCCAGGTATGCCAGTTTGCTGCCCTGGGCGATGATCACCAGGCTCGGTTCGTAGATCTGCGGCCCACGGGCCACATCGCAACTGGCCCGCAGGACCTGCACGCCCGACAACGAGGTGGGGACGAAACCGTCGCGAGTGGACAGCGGCTCGATCAGCGAAACCAGGGTGGCATTGGCATCAAGGTGACGGGTTAACAGCATCGGGGGCTCTTCACAAAAAAAGTCACAAAAAAGTCACGGAAAAAGGGACGAAAGCATCATCGCAGATCCGCTGCCCAATACGACGGCTCGCACCCGCATGCCGGAGGAATAGGCATGACACCCGGAGGAATCGCCATGGCCGGTACCGGGTTCGGCGCCCAGAATGCGCCACCTCACCCGTCAGCGCTTTTGCGAGGTTCACCATGTACACCGCCATCGGATACGCCGCCCAGTCGGCCACCACTCCCCTTGCCCCCGTGAAATTCGAACGTCGCAGCCCAAGGCCTGACGACGTTGCCATCGAGATTCTCTACTGCGGCGTCTGCCATTCCGACATCCATCAGGCCCGCAACGAGTGGGGCATTGCCGTTTACCCGCTGATGCCTGGCCACGAAATCGTAGGCAAGGTGACCGCCGTCGGTGCGAAAGTCACCCAACACAAAGTCGGTGATCTGGTCGGTGTCGGCTGCATGGTCGACTCATGCCGCAGCTGCGAAGCCTGCCAGGCCAACCTGGAGCAATACTGCCTCGAAGGCCCGACCCTGACCTACGCCACCCCGGACCGGGTCGACGGTAGCAACACCATGGGCGGTTACTCCGACAGCATCGTGGTCAGCGAGCATTTCGTGGTGCGCATCCCTGAGAAACTGGCCCTGGCCAGCGCCGCGCCGATCCTGTGCGCCGGCATCACCACCTACTCGCCGCTCAAGCACTATGGCGTGAAGGCTGGTGACAAGGTCGGGATTCTCGGCATGGGTGGCCTGGGCCACATGGGCATCAAGTTCGCCAAGGCCATGGGCGCCGAAGTGACGCTGTTCACCCGTTCGGCAAGCAAGGCCGAAGAGGCGCGCCGCCAGGGTGCGGACCACGTGATCGTGTCCACCGATGACGCGCAGATGCAGGCCGCCGCCGGTCACTTCGATTTCCTGCTCGACACCATTCCGGTGCAGCACGACCTCAACCCATACCTCGATACGCTACGTTTCGACGGCGTGCATATCCTGGTGGGGTTGATCGAACCGGTGGAGCCGCCGGTGCATGCCGCCAAACTGGTGTTGGGGCGTCGTGTGCTCGCCGGCTCGCTGATCGGCGGCATCGCCGAAACCCAGGAAGTGCTGGATTTCTGCGCCGAGCACAACATCACCTGCGACATCGAAATGCTCGACATCCGCCAGATCAACGAGGCTTACGCCCGCATGATTGCCGGTGACGTGAAGTACCGCTTCGTCATCGATATGGCGACCCTCAAGGTTTAAACCTTGAGGCCAAGCTCCGCCGACAGCCGGGCCGTGACCCCTTTGATCAGGGGAATCAGCTCGGCCATTTTTTCCAGCGGCATGTAAGGCACGGTACTGGCAATGCTGATACCGGCGACGATGCGTTTGCTGGCATCACGAATCGGCGCGGCTACACAGCGGATCGATGGTTCATTGTCTTCCAGGTCGAAGGCATAACCGCCAGCTACGTACTCGACCATGCGCTGCTCGAACTGCTCCCAGGACTGCTCCAGGTGCTGAGGCCAGAACTGGTTTTTCCCACCCACCGGCAGGCTGACGTCGTACAGGCGCTGCCACTCTTGCGGCGAATCATCGAGCATCAGCGCCTTGCCGATCCCGGTACGCGCCAACGGCATGCGATGGCCGACCCGCGAACGCATTTCCGGGCCATTGCGCCCCGGATTCTTGTGCAGGTACAGCACTTCGTCGCCTTCACGAATCGCCAGGTGAATGGTGTCGCCGGTCAAGGCCGACAACTCATCCAGATACGGCCCGGCCAGGGTCACCAATGGCAACTCTTCACGGGCCTGAAAGCCCAACTCGATCAGTTTCGGCCCCAGCAGATAACCGACTTGCGGCACCACCCGCAGATAACGCTCGTCTACCAGGCAACTGGCCAGCCGATGGGTGGTGCTGCGCGTGGTACCGATCAGCCGGGCGATTTCCTTGAGATCCCGGGCGCCGCTGGCCACGGCGTGAACCACACCCAACCCGCGAAGCAGGGTCTGGGTGCCGGTCGGCGCGGCGTCCTTGGCGATTTTTGGGGCGTCTTCCTGCATATCCAGCCTTTACCGTTGAGCGAGTGAACGGGCGGCATTATGGTCGCCCGCGTGCCACGACTACAACTTGATACGCTCGACCTTGCCCACCAGCAAGATGTAGGACAGTGCGCCAATCAACGCCAGCACCGAGATGTAGGTAATTGCCGGGGCAAAAGAATCACCCGTCGCGAGGAAGCCGATCACGATAGGCGTGGCAATCGCCGACAGGTTGCCGATGAAGTTGAACACCCCGCCGGTCAGCCCGAGCAAGCGCGCAGGAGCCAAGGTCGATACCAGCGACCAGGTGATCGAAGCCAGGCCATTGCCGAAGAATGCCAGCGCGAGGAAGGCAATCACCAATGGCGTCGACTCGACGAAGTTGGCGCCGATGATCGAAGTGGAAATCAGCAGGCCGCTGATGATCGGCAACTTGCGTGCGAAACCAACCGTGTAACCGCGACGGATCAAAAAGTCCGAGAAGAAACCGGAACACAGCACACCGATAAACGCGGCGAGAAACGGCAGCGATGCCAACAGGCCGGACTTGATGAAGTCCATGCCGCGGTACTTCACCAAGTAGGTCGGGAACCATGTGAGGAAGAACCACAGCGTCGAATTGAGACAGAACTGCCCGAGATAAATGCCCCAGAGCTTGCGCTTGGTCAGGACGATACCCAGGTCGGTCCAGCTGAATTTGGCTTTGACCTTGGCCTGTTCGGCCTGGATATCCACCAGCCCGCCGCCCTCGCGGATCAAGTCGATTTCCGCGTCATTGGCACCTTTGAAATCCCGAGGCTCGCGATACACCGCGTACCAGATCACCGCCCACAGAATGCCCACCGCGCCCGTGGCGACAAACACCATGTGCCAGCCGAACTCGTGCTGCAGCCAGGCCAGCACCGGCGTCAGGAAAGCCAGGCCGACGAATTGCCCGGAGGTGTAGAAACCGATGGCCGTGGCGCGCTCGCGCTCCGGGAACCAGGTGGTGACCACGCGGCTGTTGATCGGATAGGCCGGCGCTTCCAGGGCACCGACGGCCATGCGCAACACGAACAGCGCGATGAAGCTGCCGGCGAAGCCGAGCATCACCGTGGCCACCGACCACAGCAGCAAGGCGACGCTGTACAGAATCCGTGGCGGCACACGGTCCACCAGCCAGCCGCCGGGGATCTGCATGGCAGCGTAGGTCCAGCCGAACGCGGAGAAAATAAGGCCGACGTGGATCGGGTCGATGCCCAGGTCACTGGTCAATGCCGGGGCGGCAATCGACAGGTTGCTGCGGTCCAGGTAGTTGATCACCACGGTGATGAACAACAGCACCATGATGAAAAAACGCTTGCGGCTGGGCGTCACCAACGACGCCTGCCCGGTGAGGGTTTGCGGTTGCATGGGGGGGGGTGCCTCTTCTTATGGTTATTGAGGTCGTTCTAAAGACTGACGCAGCCCCCTTGTGGGAGTGAGCCTGCTCGCGATAGCGGTGTGTCATTCAGCATTGATGTCGACTGACACACCATCGCGAGCAGGCTCGCTCCTACAGGGGATTTGTGGTGGATCAGAGATCACTCACCACTCGGCAAAACTGCCATCGGCATGGCGCCAGATCGGGTTGCGCCAGCGGTGGCCGATGGCGGCGCGTTCGATCACGTATTCCTCGTTGATCTCGATGCCCAGGCCCGGGCCGTTCGGGATCTTCACGAAGCCTTTGTCGTAGTCGAACACCCGTGGGTCTTTGACGTAGTCGAGCAGGTCGTTGCTCTCGTTGTAATGGATGCCCAGGCTCTGCTCCTGGATGAACGCGTTGTAGCAGGCCGCGTCCAGTTGCAGGCACGCCGCCAGGGCAATCGGGCCCAGCGGGCAATGCAGCGCCAGCGCGACGTCGTAGGCTTCGGCCATGTTGGCGATCTTGCGGGTTTCGGTGATGCCGCCAGCGTGGGACGCATCCGGCTGGATGATGTCGACGTAACCTTCGCTGAGCACGCGCTTGAAATCCCAGCGCGAGAACAGCCGTTCGCCCAAGGCGATCGGCGTACTGGTCAGCGGCGCCAACTCTTTCAGCGCTTCGTAGTTTTCGCTCAGCACCGGCTCTTCGATGAACATCAGCTTGTACGGATCAAGCTCCTTCATCAGCACCTTGGCCATGGGCTTGTGCACCCGGCCATGGAAGTCCACGCCTATGCCAACGTTCGGGCCGACGGCATCGCGCACGGCGGCGACGTTGGCCAGAGCCTGGTCGACCTTGTCGAAGGTATCGAGGAATTGCAGTTCTTCGGTGCCGTTCATTTTCACTGCGGTGAAACCACGCTCGACCGCGTCTTTCGCCGCGCGCGCGGTGTCCGCCGGACGGTCGCCGCCGATCCACGAATACACACGAATCTTGTCCCGCACCTGGCCACCCAGCAGGTCGCTGACCGACACCCCCAGCGCCTTGCCCTTGATGTCCCACAGGGCCTGGTCGATACCGGCCAGGGCGCTCATGTGGATCGCGCCGCCACGGTAGAAGCCGCCGCGGTAGAGTACGGTCCAGATGTCTTCGATGTTGCGCGGGTCTTTGCCGATCAGGTAGTCGGACAATTCTTCAACGGCAGCCGCAACCGTGTGGGCGCGGCCTTCGACCACGGGCTCGCCCCAACCGGTGACGCCCTCGTCGGTTTCGACCTTGAGGAAGCACCAGCGCGGCGGAACGATGAAGGTGGTCAGTTTGATGATTTTCATCTTTTGGCTCTCTTATTAGATGCAGCGCGCTCGGCGCTCAAAGAAGTCTTAGCGAAGGGCTTTCCAGGCAGCGACGTAGGCCTTGGCATTGGCCGCCACTTGCGCGGGTGTCATGCCCGGTTTGAACAGACCGGAGCCGAGGCCGAAACCTTTGACGCCGGCGTCGATGAACGACTGCATGTTGTCCGGCGTGATCCCGCCGACCGGCGCCAGAAGGGTTCCGGCCGGCAGCACCGCGAGCCAGGCTTTGACGACTGCCGGGCCCATCTGCTCGGCCGGGAACATCTTCAGCACATCCGCGCCTTCAGCCAGTGCCGCGAAGGCTTCGGTCGGCGTGGCGACACCCGGCGACAGGTACAGCCCCGCCGCTTTCGCCGCGCGCAAGACCTTCGGATCGCTATGGGGCATGACAATCACCTGGCCGCCCGCGGCTTTCACCTGCTCGACCTGTTCCGGCGTCAGCACCGTGCCGGCACCGATCAGGCAATCGGCGGGCAAGGTACTGCGCAGGATGCGAATACTTTCGTACGGCTCAGGGGAATTGAGCGGCACTTCGATGACGCGAAATCCGGCGGCGTACAGGACTTCGCCGATGGCCACCGCTTCCTGCGGGCACAGGCCGCGCAGGATCGCGATCAGGCCGTTTTGCGCCAGGGCTTGTTTGAGCATGTCAGGACTCCAGTCAGGTTTAACGGGATGCGGTGCACGTGACCAGGCCGGCAGCCAGTGCCAGTTGCCACAATCCGCGTTCGGTGGCCTGTTCGGCCAGGGTCACCCGGGCAAAACCGCAGGCGTCGAGCGCACGGCTGTAGCGGGCACAGAGTTGGGGGTTGCCGATGAGGATGATCGAAGGCAGGTGCACGCTGTTGCGCCGGTGCCGCTGGACATTGGCCAGGGCCGCCAACTCATGGCCGATCAGCAGGCCGGACAGATAGTCCGCCTGGGCGGTGGCCCTCAAATCGCCGGTCAGCCCGAGACTGCGGGCACTGAACATCGTCGACAGCGGACCGATTTCACCGTCCGCCGACAACGCGACCTTCACGCCGCGATCAAACGCATCGCCATCGAAGGACCCGCCACATTGTTGGGTGCGTCCGAGAATGCTGTGTTGACTGAGCACAGCGAAGACTTCGCCAGTCATGAAAGTGTCGAAATGCATGATGCAGCCGTCGGCCACTTCCACCCATTTCGAATGGCTGCCCGGCAGGCCGATCAGCAGATCAGCGCCCGCCTCGCTCTCCAGGTTTTGCAGCACGCCGAGCACCTGGGTTTCTTCGCCGCGCATCACGTTCGGCAAAGGCGAACGCTCGATGACGCCGGGCACGATGTGCACATCGACGCCGCGCAGGCTGCGCACGGTTTGCAGGGAAGTACTGAGCGTGGCGACGTTTGCCGGGGTGTCGCGGTAGGCCGCTTCGCTCCAGCCCTGGGCGCTGCCGACCATGCCGCAGGCAATCACCGGCAAATCCGGCTGGGCATCGAGCCAGTCGCCGCAGGCCTCATCGAAGGCCAGTTCAAAACCATCGGCGCATTCCCGGCCGCCAATGATTCGCGGCGCTTTCGGCAGCTGCATGATCCCCGACGACAGCGAGCGCTGTTCGAGCACTTGGCCACCTTCAGCCAGTTTGTAAGCACGTAATGAGGTTGTCCCCCAGTCGAGCGCGATCAATTGCGCCTGCATCGCTTCACCTGTTTTGGTTTTTGGCAGTGAGTGAGCGGGACTATAAACCTTGGCGCTACAAAATCTCAATATATAAATATCAATCCCATATTATGGGACAAGACAAAAAAATCGCAGCCCGAAGTCTGCGATCTTTTAAAAGCGATCAGTTACCCGCTGCGAAATCCCGCAACACTGCCCCATCCATCCGATAGCGCACCCACTCCTCCTGCGGCTGCGCGCCCAGGGATTTGTAGAAATCGATGGCCGGCGTATTCCACTCCAGCACGCTCCACTCAAACCGCCCGCAATCATTGGCGCAGGCGATTTTCGCCAGATGCCGCAGCAGGGTCTTGCCCGCACCGCCGCCGCGCTGTTCCGGAGTGATGTAGAGGTCTTCGAGGTACAGGCAGTTGCTGCCAAGCCAAGTGGAATAGCTGAAGAAGAACACCGCGAAACCGATGGGTGCACCGTCGCGCAGGCAGATCAGGCCATGGGCGGTGGCGCCTTCGCTGAACAGGCTGCGCTCGATATCGGCAACGCTGGCGATGACTTCATGGCGGGCACGTTCGTAGTCGGCCAGTTCAGTGATGAACGCGAGGATTTGCGGTGCGTCACTGGGGGTCGCCGGGCGGATTTCGATCGTCATGGACGTGCCTTGTCAAAAGTGGAAAACGCCATACTAAGTCGGCGCGTGACGTGTGGCGAGAGAGCTTGCTCACTGGCCACAAATGCGCTCATTACTCCGGCCAACACTAACCCTGGAATCGATAACCTCAGACCTAACATTCGGTCACTGCGTGGTTAGATACCTGCGCTGCTCATTCAGCCGGTCAAGGAACCGCGTCATGTCTACCGCAACATCCCCAGTTTCAAGCAAGCTGTTCGGCCTGTTCTGCCTCGCCAGTTACCTGTTGTCGTTGTCCTACGGTTCGACCTTTTTGCTCTCATTGCTGATCGGTTCTCGCGGCGGTAACGAACACGACGCCGGAAGTGTGATTTCGGCGGCGATGCTCAGCACCTTTGCGGCGGTGATTGTTTCCGGTCATTTGTCCGACCTGCTCGGCGCCGCCCGATCGGTGGCGCTGTTCGGAGTGTTGCTGGTAGCAGCCAGCCTGGGCTTCGCCCTGACCCCGGGCTTCGGTCACCTGCTGTTGTTTTTCGGACTGCTGCTGGGCCTGGGCTGGGGCGTGTTCTACACCCTTGGGCCGATCATCGTGGCGAGCCTGGTGACACCCGCACAGCGCGCCAAGTACTTCGCCCTGCTGTCGGGCAGCATGATGACCGGGATCGGCAGCGGCCCGTTGCTCGGTCGTGCGGCGAGTGCGCTCGGTTATCCGGTGACGGCGGCGTTTTACCTGGCGGCGCTGGCCAGCCTGATCGGCGTATTGCTGTTCTGGCGCCTGGATCGACAACTGAAACAGACGCCCGCGCAATCTGGCAGCGTGTCGCGGATTTCCTGGCGTGCAGCAGCTCAGGTGCTGTCGTCCAGGGCCGTGCTCCCGATCATCATGGTTGGTCTTGGCGGCTGTGTGTTCGGCGGCCTGTCGAGTTTTCAAACCAGTTATGCGGCGGCGCACTCACTCGACTACTCGCTGTTTTTCCTCGGCTTCATGTGCGCGGCGATCAGCGGCCGCATGCTGGTTGCCGGCTTCGTGGTCAAGCGCGATCCATTCCGTGCGTCGTGCGTGCTTTCGGGGTTGATGCTGGCATCGATCGTGATGTTCGGTTTTGTCGTCGACAGCAGCTTCAGCTACGTACTCGCGGCGGTGATGCTCGGAATCGGTTATGGCCTGACCTACTCGGTGATCAACGGCCTGGCCGCCAACGAAGCGCCGAACGGCACCACCGCACAATCCTTGCTGTTGTTCAGCTTGTCGTACTTCATCGGCGTGTTCGGCTTTCCATTGCTGGCCGGGAAAATCATCGTCGAGCAAGGCATGCCCACACTGTTGCTCACGGTGTTGGCGGTTGCCTCGCTCAACTGGCTGATCACCGTGGGCCGACTGATCTGGCGTAGGGCCACAGCGGTTAGCGCATTGGAGCAGGCCTGAGCCGTTCGTCGCCAACAGTGCACCCATCCGGGTCGAGGGCGTACTAATCAGGTAAGGACTCTACTCGTTGGAGACACCGCCATGATCCTGTCCAGGTTGACCGCCCTCGCTCTCACTGCGCTTTTGTCCGCTGCCTCCTTCGCCGAGACCATCGGCCCGAGCACCGGCCCGACCAATCCGGTGGAAAAACCCAGGGCCCCCGCCATCAAGAGTGCCCCCGGCATGAATACCGATGGCACCACGATCGACCACAACCTGCCGCCCTCCACCGGCACTGCCCCGCGGGTTCAGGGCAATGACGCGGGACGTCAGGGCGGTATAAATTTGCCAGGCAGCAAAACACCCAGCAGCGGCGGACTCGGCTCGACCACTAGCGGCAGCTCGGGTGATGACGACGATGACAGTCAATAGTTGCCAATTTGAGGACAGAAGCTGGAACGAAGAATTTTGCGCTATCAGGAATGTGCAGGCAGGAATTGATTGAGGCGCTGCGCAAGGCAAGTGAGTGCCGGATCATGTGTTGAGTTTAAGGGCCTGAGGGTGTCCTAGATTTTGTGTAAACGGGATTTTTATTAAACCGTTAACAGACGATCTTCGAACTGGATACTGAAGCGATTCAAGGCCGCTTTCCAGTCCCGGATCGGCATCGTCCACTTCTTGCTG